>DYSZ01000160.1 GCA_020726265.1 Draconibacterium orientale | reverse complement strand
CGGAGTCACACCGAAACGATACTCAATTTCCCCGAAAAACAGGATAAAAAAACAGTGTCCATTCCATAACTTTGACTGACATAAATTCTTACATTTAAAAAACTTAAATTCTAAAAATTATGGATGGAAAAACTAAAGCTATTGTTGCTCACATTACCTGGGTTGGTTGGTTGATTGCCTTAATTATTAACTCAAATGAAAAAGATGAAATTGCCAGCTTTTATATCAGGCAGTTGCTTGGTATTTATTTGTTTTCATTGCTTGCTGTAATTCCTGGTGTGGGTTGGATTATCGGCATTATAGTTCTTGTCTTCTGGATTCTCAGTTTGATTGGTTCGATAAACGGGGAAATGAAAGAGACGCCGGTTGTAGGAAAATATTTTCAGGATTGGTTTAAAGGAATTTAAACCTGGATGCAAAAAAAACAGGAAAGAAACTTACGTGTCTTTCCTGTTTTTTTACAGTTGACTTGAGCTATTTCGGTCCTTTATCTCCTTTGTCGTTATCGCGGTATTTGCGTATCATATTCATTCTGAATTCGTTTTCAGCTTTGTACAATTTGAGTACTTTTTTTGGTGGCAGTACTTTCAGGAATTTTTCATTATAGCTTGTCATTAAATCGCCTTCTTTTTGCATACTGCCTGCAAAATCACGGGTGAGCTTTGTAATTTCATTTTCCGACAGGTTTTCCTCAGCATCACGAACTTTATTTTCCAAATCCCTTCGACATTTCTGAGCTTCCCAACGTTCTTTATCCAACTGGTTATAAATGGGCCAGAATTTTTCGGCTTCTGCCGTTGTTAATTCAAGTTTTGATGTCAAAAATGCAATCTTTTCGGTTCGGTACCTTTCCATTCTGGCTTCGTGAGACTCGTTTTGAGCTTTTGCCCTGTAACCGGCAAAGACAAATATACCGGCCAATACCATTAAAATTATCTTTTTCATTGCTGTAGCTTTTAGTAACAATTTCAAACTGATGAGGAAAATAAGTAACTACTGGTTTGCGGATTGAGTATAAATTTCGTATTCCGAAACATTTGTATTCATGTAACTGGCAAGGTCTTCGTCGCTCAATCGTTCGTTTCCTTCCGGTTTTTCAAGCAACTCAAAAAACGAATTTACGTCGATTCCTTCAACTGCACTGGCAAACAACATGTCGGTTACGTCGATTTCCTGAACATCGCTTTCAGCAGTTTGATTTGGCGTTAAAGTTTTCAGCGGCCAGTAAGCCAGCGAGAAAACAAGCGCGAACCCGGCAGCCAGCCCAATCGCGGGTTTCAGATAACGGATGATGTTGTTCTTTTTAACCGGAACAGCAATTGGTTCAGCGTCCAGTTTTGCCTGGAGCCGGGTCGAAAAATCGTCAAAATAATTTTCGGGAACCCTGAATGGACTCTCTCTTTTTATTTTCGACAATTCTGGTGCTATTTTTTCCAGCTCTTTCATTTCAGTATTCATATTGTTGCTGTTATTGACTCTTTTTTATTTCAAAGGTTTAATCGAAAATCGTTAATCCCTGGTTTTCAAATGTTCTTCAATCTTTTTTACGGCATGGTGAAACGATGCTTTCAGCGCCCCGACTGATGTTTCGAGTATCTCCGACATCGCTTCGTACTTCATCTCTTCAAAATATTTCAGGTTAAAAACAATCCGCTGTTTTTCGGGGAGGGTTAAAATGGCCTCCTGTAATTTGAGCTGGATTTCGTCGCCTTCAAAAAACTCGTCCGATACCATGTTGTTCAGCAAAAATTCGCTGGCGTCGTTCATCGGAATGATGCTTCGTTTTTTTGTTGAATTGATAAAGGTGAGCGACTCGTTGGTGGCGATGCGGTACAACCATGTGTAAAGTCCCGATTCTTCGCGAAAGGTTTCGAGGTTTCGCCACACTTTTACGAATGTGTTTTGTAAAACATCGTCGGCGTCATCGTGATTCAGCACTATTTTACGAATGTGCCAGTACAACCGCTCCTGATAGGTTTTCACCAAAGTCTGAAAAGCCAGGTTCCTGGTTTTCTCTTCTTTGAGTCCGTCCAATATTTTGCGGTCGGCGTTTTCCATGCTTTGTTAAATACTTTGCATTGACCCGTTTTCGGTTGAAAGGTTTAATGTATTTGTTTTTTTGCCTTCCGATTCAAAAGTAGCAATTTTAACATTCGGGGTTACGACAAAAATTTGGGGTTGAAACAGCGGAAAAAAGCTACCTTTGCTGCAAATTATAATACTAAAAAATGGCTTTAAAATGTGGTATTGTTGGTCTTCCGAATGTAGGAAAATCAACTCTTTTCAATTGTTTGTCGAGTGCAAAGGCACAGTCGGCCAATTTTCCGTTTTGTACCATCGAACCCAATGTGGGTGTAATTACTGTTCCCGATGAACGCCTGATAAAACTGACAGAAATTGACAAACCCAAAAAAGTGATTCCGACAACCATTGAGATTGTGGATATTGCAGGGTTGGTAAAAGGCGCCAGCAAAGGAGAGGGTTTGGGCAATCAGTTTTTGGCCAACATTCGCGAAACGGATGCCATTATACATGTGTTACGCTGTTTTGAAAACGACAATATCACGCATGTTGACGGGTCGGTAAACCCGGTGCGCGACAAGGAAGTAATTGATGCCGAATTGCAATTGAAAGATTTGGAAACCATTGAGAACCGGATTGATAAATTTGAAAAACAAGCCCGTGTTGGTAACGACCCGAAGGCTAAAAAAATGTTTGAACTTGCCTCGAAATTCAAAATTGTTCTTGAGCAGGGACTTTCGGCAAGAACTTTAAAACTGAGTGACGAAGATGCAAAAGCTGCCAGAGAATTCTTTCTGTTAACAAACAAACCAGTAATGTATGTTTGCAATGTTGACGAAGCTTCTGCCAAAAGCGGGAATAAATTTGTTGAAATGGTGAAAGAAGCTGTGAAAGATGAAAATACCGAATTACTTGTAATTGCCGCAGCCACCGAAGCCGATATTGCCGAGCTTGAAACCTACGAGGAAAAACAACTTTTTCTTGAAGAACTTGGTCTTGACGAACCCGGGGTTAACAAACTGATTCATGCTGCTTACCACCTGCTGAACCTGAAAACCTACTTTACAACCGGAGCCGACGAGTCGCGGGCCTGGACTTTTGTACAGGGAACCAAAGCGCCACAGGCCGCCGGAATTATCCACTCCGATTTTGAACGTGGCTTTATCCGTGCCGAAGTAATAAAATACACCGATTATGTTGCGCTTGGCTCAGAAAGCGCCTGTCGCAATGCCGGAAAAATTGCCATCGAGGGAAAGGAATACGTGGTTCACGATGGCGATATTATGCATTTCAGGTTTAATGTATAGAAGCCCCTCCCGGCCTCCCCTCGGGGAGGAGTTTAAAATTTCTGTTTCCTTATTTTGTTGTTTCAGATTTAACACTGGGAAATCCAATGACAATACAATAGAAAAAGGGTTGACTGTTTAAAAACGGCCAACCCTTTCTTTACTTATTTTTTTCTTTCTGTTCCTCCCCTGCGGGGAGGTTAGGAGGGGCTTCTAACGCTGTTGTACGTCGCTCATGTCTTTAATAATACCGGCTTTATCGACTGTAATATTTACATCTTTAGCCACTTCCAGAATAATTGTGGTTTCTTTTACTTCCACAATTCTACCATAGATTCCACCGGTTGTAACCACTTTATCGCCTTTGGCAAGGCTTTCGCGGAATTTACGGATTTCTTTCTGGCGTTTCATCTGTGGGCGAATCATAAAAAAGTAAAATACCACGATAATTAATAAAAGCGGTAACATACTCATCCAGGGATTTGACTCTTGTCCCTGTGGTTGCATCATCAGAATTGTGTTCATCTTATTCGTTTTTAATATTTAATTTTTAACTGACTATTTTCGACTTCGGCAAAAATAATTAAATGTTTCAGTTCTTTACTATTCCACAAAATTTCGACCGTTTTTAATTGTCTGCCAAAAAGTCCTGATGAATCAAAAGTTACTTCAATTACGCCTGTTTCGCCCTGATTGATATGTTTTTGAGGAAACTTAGTAGAAACACATCCGCAGTCGGTTCCGGCATTTTTTATGATGATTGGCTCGTTGCCCTTGTTCTGAAAAACAAAGCTGAACGATAGTTTTTCGCCCGCTTTTAATTGGCCGAAATCGTGAGTTTCGGTTTCAAACTGCAATGCCTCCGCCGGTAATTCGGTACCCACATTTTCATCCGGTGCAGGTGCAACGGGCTGTTTTGTTTTGTTACATGCAAAGGCAATCAAAAACAAAGCGATATAAAAAGCAGGTTTCATTGCTCGCCAACCAAACCGCGTCCGGTTTTTTTGATTTTGCCCTCTTTTTTCAAATCTTTCAGGGTTTTGTCTAAGATGCCGTTGATAAAATTGCGGCTTTTTTCGGTGCTGTAATATTTCGAAAGTTCGATGTATTCATTCATTGTTACTTTTGTGGGTATCGATGGGAAATACAAAAACTCGGTAATGGCAAGTTGCATGATGAGGATATCCATAAACGCAATTCGCTCCACGTCCCAGTTGTTCGAATGCACTTTAATTAACTGTTGTATTTCGTCGTGATTAACAATCGATTTACGGAAAAGCTCTTTGGCAAATTCCCTGTCGTCTTCATCTTTAAAAAGCGGCATCAGGCTTACACTTGTATCGCTGTGTTCGTTAAATTTCTTCATCGTTTTGCCGATTACAGAAATCACGAATTCGATGTCATCGTTCCAGTAAATGCTTTGTTCTTCGAGCACCTGGTACAATTCTTCCGAAACCAGCAGAATGTTGTTGAAAATTTTCTCGGTAAACTTCCTGTCATCTAAATACGAGCGGGAGTTATTTGCCATATATGTCTGGTACATTTCCGATTCGATAAGAATCAGGTACAACTCCTTTATCAAATCGGGGTGATTTGCCCAGCTTAGTTTTTTTTGTTCGATATAAGCTTTTAACTGGCGGTTTTCGCGCAGTTGCCTGATAAAAAGGTTGCTGATGAATTTTGTATTGGGATTGAGGTCATCCTCGGTGGGCTGGTGTTTATTCCGTTTGATTTCCATCCGGCTTTCGGCGTAATCGGCAATTTCAATTACCAGCGACAAGAGGTAGTGGTACAAATCGTACGTTTTGTGAATACAGAAAAACAGTTCTTTTTCGCTGTTGCTCAACGAGCGCTCTTCTGAAGCGTAATAGGCGTATAAAACCTGCAACGCCTTCGTACGGATAATCCTTCTGCTAATCATTATAAATGAACTTCTTATTTTGTGGGGCAAAATTAGCACTTTTTTAAGAACACGACGGGTTTTGTTTTTTTTTATAAAGTTGTGTTCACTTTATCATTCTGCAATGTGTTCTTCTCTGATTCTATTGTATCCTGAACATCCTGCCCATTATCTTCCCCTTCATCTTCCTCCTCCTCTTCCCAGTCAAATTTATCGCGGCGGATGAGGTATTTCCGGTAAACAAAAGCAAGGATAACGCCTGAGATGGCACCCCACAAATGACCTTCCCACGAAATATCTGGGTTAATAGGAAACATGCCCCACACCAATCCGCCATACAGAAAAACCACTGTAACCGAAAGCGTGAGCAGCCGTGTGTCGTTTCTGATAATTCCGCTTACAAGGTGAAAAGCTGCCATGGCGTAAACCACGCCGCTGGCGCCAATGTGCCATGCCTCGCGCCCCGAAAGCCACACAAAAATGCCAGCCAATAAATAGAGTTGCAAAAAGATGCGGTACGAAATGCGCCGGTAAAAATAGATGAGCATAAACATGAGGATAAAAAATGGCACCGAATTCGAAAAGAGGTGTTTAAATCCGGAATGAATAAAGGGCGAAAACAAAATGCCGGGCAATCCTTTCAGGTGGAGCGGGTAAACACCAAACCGAACAAAATTATAGCCCAGTGTTTGTTCCAGAATTTCGACTACCCAGAAAGCAAATACAAACAGCGCAGGAAACAGCAGGCTGTGGAAGAAAATGCGTTTCTCCAGCTTCATGTCCAGTTTGTGAGGATTGCTTGGATAGTATTTAAAAAGTGCCATTAATTGTTTTCAAATGAAATTAATAATTAGAAGTCAGGAAATCACGAAGATGGATTTGCCTGATTCCTTTATAGGAAGCGCCAAAAGCAATTTCATCCATTGTAATAACAAACTTTGGGAAGTTGTCGTTAATCTGCATTAAGTTTCCAAATTCCCGCTCTATGGTTTTTTCATTGGTCAACATATATACAACTTGAAAATAAATACGTTCCCCATTTTTTTCAGCTAAGAAGTCAATTTCTTTGTCGCCTGATTTACCAACATATACATTGTAATTCTCCCTTTTAAGTTGCATGAATACAACATTTTCCATCAATTTGTTGGCATCATTTCTATAATCATAAGAGCGGATTGCATTTCTTAATCCCAAATCTTCAAAATAATACTTTTCGCTTACCTCGAATATTTTTAATCCATTAACATCGGCGCGTTGAACTTTATACACTAAAAAAGCATTAGTCAGAGCCCTCAAATAGCTTATTACCGTTTGAGTTGGCACAGTTTGATGCTGCGATTTTAAATAATTGCTGATGTTGAGTGCGGATAGTAAACTACCTGTATTATCAGCCAAAAATGCTGTTAAATTTTCAAGAAAAGACACATTTCGAATATTCTCACGAGCCACAACATCTTTTAGTAATATGGTGGAATTAACATTTTTGAGATATTCAAAAACCACATTGGCATCAAGTGTTGTATGAATCAGAAAAGGCATTCCTCCGAATTGTAAATATTTTAAAAGACTTTCATTATTATTTTCAAGCCCATGAAATTCAAGGAATTCAACAAAACTCAAAGAGTAAACCGGGAATTGAATATACCTGCCGGAAAGTTTAGTGGCAAGTTCGCCGGATAACATTTGTGCATTGCTTCCGGTGCAAATAATGTCGCATTTGTTTTCGGACAAAAGACTTCCGATACAATCTTCAAATGATTTAACTTCTTGAATCTCATCTATAAGCAGGAAGTTTTGCTTTCCTGAGTCCAATTTCGAATTAACAAAATGATAAAGATCGGTATGAGAACGGATTGTATCGAATTCAAGGAGTTCGAGATTAATAAAAATAATATTGGAATCAGGATATTGGAGTTGAATGTCATCTTTTAACTGAAGTAATATATAACTTTTACCAACCCTTCTTTGACCGGTAAGAATCTTGATAATCTGTTTTCCAATAAAAGGTTTTATTTTCTCAAGATATAGTGTACGTTTAATATATGGAATTTTCATCTTTGTGAATTATAATTGAAATACTTATCGAATATACAATAGTTTCAATTATAATTGAAATAAACCACGGTATTTTAAAATATTTAAATCATAATTGAAATCATTGACAGGAGTTGAAATCCTATCCTCAAAGTTTTTTAACCAACTGTTTTATCAACCCCACAAACCCCAATATCTCTTCTTCGGTTGTGTCAAACGAAGTCATCCATCGCACTTCTGAAGTTGTTGGATTCCAGATGTAGAAAAAGAAACGCTCCTGCAACGGTTGAATAATTTCGCGCGGTATAATGGCAAAGACACCGTTAGCTTCAACCGGTTGGGTGATTTTGATTTCAGGTATTTTAGCCACTTCGGCTTCGAGTAGTTTGGCCATTTTGTTGGCGTGCGAAGCTGTTTCTTTCCATAAATCGTTTTCGAAATAAGATAAAAACTGTGCTCCCACAAACCGCATTTTCGAATAAAGCTGCATGCTTTGTTTACGGATGTATTTGGTTTGCCGGGTTAATTCAGGATTAAAAAATAACACGGCTTCGCCCATCATCATCCCATTCTTTGTTCCGCCAAACGAAAGGATA
>DYSZ01000029.1 GCA_020726265.1 Draconibacterium orientale | reverse complement strand
AAATATCTTCGTTCTATACAAAAAAATTACAGCCTACTCTGAGATTGGATTTTACCATGATGGCCGTGATGTAATTTTGCAGAGATCATTCTTCCTGTTTTTATTTTACACAATGATAAGCATAAAAACGAAAAACTGACATAACCCCATGCTTTTAAGTTCAATTTATTAAATTTTTGTTCATCTCTGCTATTTTTTTGAAAATCGCAATCGTTTGCATGCATTTGAAATCTTTGGTGTCCGGTAAAATTTTATGAGATTCCTCGCTATGCATCGGAATGACATTTACGGGAGTCGGACTTTTTAAGTCCGACAAGATATCTTTGACTTGGAAAGTCAAAGTCCCAAAACAAAATCTGTAATTGGCAACGTAATAAAATGAAGTGAAGAATCTTTTCTTTAAATTACTTTTTAACCGGACACTATTGATTTGAAATCTCAAAATTGAAACAATGTATTTGAATAAATTTAAAAACTAAATCTGATGAAAAAAATACTGACGCTATCTTTTACCCTGGTCTTTGTCCTGTTTTCGGTGCAGGCACAAAAAGCCGGAAACGAGAAATTTTTCAAAGATAAATACATTAAAAAGCCATGACAACGGCGTTGGACTGGCAATTGAAAAATCCGAAACATGAATTGTGCGACTGGACCAACGGTGCATTTTCTGCTGGTGTGTTTGCGGCCTGGGAAACAACCGGCTCAAAAAAATATGGAAAGCCATGTACGAAATGGGCGAAGCAAACGAATGGAAACCCGGATCCCGCCTGCACCCTGCCGACGATTATGTAATTTGCCATACCTTGGGAGGTGTACGGAACCGGAGCTTTTTTGCTGGCTGGCAGCGAAGTGATAAAACTGGATAATTAACCACAGAATAACCTGAACTTGTTAAAAAGCGAAAAGCACCTGTAAAGGTGCTTTTCCTATTTGTGAATTGATAATAAGGGCTTATCAAAAATCTGTTTCCTGTTTATTTTGTTTCTTTTTCGGCTTTAAGTTTCAGCTCGCCATCGGGAGTATTTACCGTGCCTGTCATTTTTACACCTTCAATTTTAGCTTTTACAATAACATATTCGTAGTCAACATATAAACCACATTTTACAACGCCGCCATCTTCAATCTTTACATCTTTCATGTCGATTTTGTAACCATCAGCAAATTTAACTTCGCCAACCAGTTTGCCTTCTTTTTCAGCAAAAACCAAAGTGCCTTTTTCGTATCCGTACGGAGCCGATGGAACTTCATATTTCCAGCTTCCAACAAGTTCTTTATTCCCCTGTGTTGATGCTGCATTGACACTACCAATTAAAATCGCGAACAAAAAAGCAAGAGTCATTAATTTTTTCATTTTGATATTTTTTTAATGGTTATGGGGCAAATTTGTATCAGATATTTTTACTTTCCAAAATCTGGGGGTAAAATGGTGCATTTTGGGATAAAGCGAAAAGCCTCAGGATAGAAAGCTCAAAAACGGGGTCGAATATTTTTCAGATACCGGAATCTGCCTGTCGATATGCTTTATTTTAATGATGAATTTTTTACTCTCTTTTTGCATAAACTCAACATTCGAAGGATTGACTATAAACGAACGATGACAGCGGACAATGGCATTTTCTTTCAGCATTTCTTCCATGTTTTTTAAAGTGTTACGTAAAAGCTTACGTTGCACCTTGTTTTGAAGAATATAAAAAACCGAAACGTAATTATCTGTCGATTCAAGTAAAAGCAAATCGATTGCCTGAACTGAAAATTTTATTTTACCATTTTCATCTTTAAAAACAATCAGCCGTTTCTCTGTGGGTTTTATTGCAGTGGTTTTCAATGATTCGATTTCGTCGCGCTGATTTTTATAGTAAACTATTAACATGGCAAAAGAGTAGGGGAGCCAGATACTTAGCAGGGTATATTTTAGCGAGAACCCTAAGTCGTTCATAAAGTTGCCGATGGGATTTCCGTACACAAAAATATAGGCCAGGTTAATGAGTGCCAACTCGATAATGAGCCACAAAATGTACGTTTTCACTGTAAAGTGCTGCACATTAAAAAGCCTGCGCAGCGGAAACTGTGTAAAAAGGAAAACCAAGGCAATTATCACCCCATAACCCGACAAGCGCAGCAACTGAATAAGTCCTGAATCGGAATACCAGCGTGCGATGTTAAATGGCTGAAAAACATTCACAAAAACCACGCTGAACAGCAAAACCACCAGGATAAGCAGGTACCTGTCGGGCTTTCTGTCGAGTAGTTTGACAGGATTATTTAAAAACGAAAGGTTTTTCATTTTTCTTCGTTTCGTACAATCACAAATTTTCCGGGTTCGAGTTCGGCGTAACCCTGATCGTAGCAAAAGTAGTAAACCCTGCCTGTTTTTGTTGTGTAAATGCTTGTGTGGTAATTAAAACTAAATTCTTTTTTATCTAACACAGGCTTTAAAACAGTGGTTTTCTCACTAGGATTGAGCTCGCACAAAATGGCATGGTTCTTTTTAAGGATGCGATTAATATTGCGCATCATATTTGTGGTTTCGCCCAGCTTTTTGTTGTTGTAGCTGTTGCGGCAGGCATCGTTGCAAAATTTCTGGTCGGCGCGCCCTTTTAGCGGTTCGCCGCAATCGAGACAAAGACGTTGTTCCATATAGTTTTGTTTTTAGTTACTGGTTTTGTTAGATTGAAAAAAACCTGACAACAAACCACAAATGTTGTTTGTTATCGAATCAGGAGTTTCCTTGTTTTTCATTTTTAAGAAGTTTTTTCATTTCGCGATCAAAATCTGAAATATATTTGATGTTTTCTTCCTGTCTATATTTTTCATATTCTTTTATAGCCTGATCAACCGCTTCTGTATGGCTTATTTTTCCTGAACTGTTAAGAATTTCTTTTTCACTGATTCGTAAAAAATCGTCTAATTTTTTAATCCAGTCAGCCATTTTCATTAATCTTCCGTTAGTTGCCTGCAATTCAGCAAAATCAAGATACATCGATACAATCAGGTTGAGTTGTTTTAACTCTGCTTCTGAAAGATAATTTTTAGCAATACTAATATCACGAACCGTAATATAATCGCCTTTAAAATTGGTGAGTCCTAAAAATGGTTTGCTGGCATCCGCTCTTTCATTTATCATTTCGGCAGCAGTTTTACCCTGAACAGCAAAGTGCATTTTGTTTTGTACCGTTGCAAAAAACTCTTTTGTTAATTCATCATCTTTTTTGTAATCGATACTGCTTGCATAAATATCTGTTACCTTTTGATAAAAATTTCGTTCGCTACTCCTGATATCGCGGACTCTCTGCAACAGTTCTTCAAAATATCTCGATCGGGCTCCTTCCTGTTTTAATCTGTTGTCATCTATTGTGTAACCTTTTACAATGTATTCATGAATTCTTTTTGTTACCCACTGCCTGAATTTTGTTCCCTGCGGCGATTTCACCCGATAACCAACCGATATTATTACGTCGAGGTTGTAATATTTTGTGAAATAATTTTTACCATCCAAAGCAGTTGTCAAGTAATCCTTGACAACTGAAATCTCATCCAATTCGCCCTCTTTGAAAATATTGTTTATATGTAAACTAATATTCTGCTTTGTTGTATGAAACAATTCAACTATTTGCTTTTGATTTAGCCAAACGGTTTCTTCTTCCAACCTGACATCAATTTTAGTTTGTCCGTCTTCGGTTTGGTATAGAAGTATTTGTGAATCCTTTTCCATTTTTTTAAATTCGTTTTTCAGTTTCAGTGATGAACCATAATAAATCACTTCGTCTTGATTTCCAAGCAAGTTTTGAGGCAAGTCCTGTTCCAATTGAATAGCCTAAAATAATTATTTTGTCTTCATTGTATATTTTCGTTAAATCGTTATATGCTGTTTGATTGTCTTCAAACAATTGATTTTGGCTTTTTATTTCTCCTTCACTTTTTCCATAACTTCTGTAGTCAATTAAAAATACGTCATAATTTAAGTCAGTATATGTTTTTGCAACATTGCCCCACGAACTTAAAGAACCCGCATTTCCGTGCAAATAATATACAAGGCCTTTTGAAGTGTCAGATTTGAACAGAAGACCATTTAATAATTTTCCATCACTTGCTTTTATAGTTATTTCGTCAAATTTTTGTTCAAAGTCAAATCGATAATTTTTATCTAATTCTTGTGGAAAGAAGATGAGTTTTTCTTGAAAAAAATAAAGTAGTCCACATAATAAAATGTAGAGTGAAATTATAATTGTCGGTATTTTAAATATTCGTTTTTTCATATTCGGTCAGTTCTGCAAAATAACGAGCAACGTTTGACAATATGAGACGGTTGGGTTTTCGGAGTACGTTATTATCCACAGTAGAAATGCTTTTTTGAAACCCAAATGCTTGAGAACCATTGAACCTTCATGAAATTTATCATTTATTGTTATTTTATACGTTACTTTTCTCCTTTTAATAGTTTGATTTCTTTATCAAAGTCAGATTCGTAGTTTTTATCCTGAATCATCCTGAATTTATTATATTCTTGCTCTGCCTTTAACTTTGCTTCTAATGCAGAAATCTTTCCTTTGTCTTTTAGAATCGGGAAACTCGATAATTCTAAGAACTGGTTGAGAAACCCAATCCATTCTTGCATTGTGGTTGGGATTTGTCTTTCGGCTCTGCTTTCAGCTAAATCAAGGTATGCTGAGACCATCCTGTTAAGTTCTTTGATATGCTGATCATTCAAATAATTCTTAGCAATCGAAACATCCGATTTCAGAATTTTTCCTTCGGGTGAATGTTTCCAGTTTGTTAATCCCATGTAAATTTTCGAAGCGTCAACGGAAGAGTAAATAATCTCTGCTGCTGTTTTTCCGGTTATCGCCCAGTGAAGTTTATTTTGTACTGCTGCAAAAAATTCCTTTGTCAGCAAATCAGAATTGTTATAATCGATTGAAAGTGAATAGATGTCAGTGATTTTTTGATAAAACCTTCTTTCGCTTGCCCGGATTTCGCGAATCCGCTCAAGTAGCTCGTTAAAATAATCTTTTCCGAAATGCTTTCCCTGTTTTAATCGTTCATCGTCCAATACGAATCCCTTTGTAATAAACTCCTTTAAAACTTTTGTTGCCCAAATCCTGAATTTAGTCGCTTTATTGGAATTTACCCGGTATCCGACTGCTATGATTGCGTCGAGGTTGTAAAAAGTCGTTTTGTATATTTTCCCATCTTCGGCAGTATGTTCCAAAATGGAACTAGCTGAATCTTCTGTTAACTCTCCGCTCTCAAAAATGTTATTCAAATGCTTTGTAATTGCTGGTCGTTGTACACCAAAAAGTTCGCCAATTTTCTTTTGAGTCATCCAAAAGGTTTCGCCATGATAGAAAACTTCAATTTTTACATTACCATCCTCTCCCTGGTAAAATATAATTTCAGATTCTTTTGCCATTGAAAATTGTATTTGATTTTTATTTTTTTTAAACCGCTAATCTACAAAAATATATCCGTTTGCAAACGCTTATAAACGGTTATTGTCGATTACAAATGCTTAAAAACCGGGTAAGTTATGGAGGCCGCTTTACCTTTGACTCAACAATTTCGTTATCAAAGTATTAACATTTAAAAATTACAAAAAATGAATGCATTAAGAAACAGCGTCAGGCTTATTGGTCACATGGGCGATGCCCCGAAAGTAAAAAAGTTGGACGGCGGAAAAACCGTTGCTAATTTTAGCATAGCAACCAACGAAATTTACCACGATGCCAGCG
This sequence comes from Draconibacterium orientale, assembly GCA_020726265.1. GTDB lineage: Bacteria > Bacteroidota > Bacteroidia > Bacteroidales > Prolixibacteraceae > Draconibacterium > Draconibacterium orientale_A. Next base: position 23,380 of record DYSZ01000029.1, on the reverse strand, counting down.
GCACCCGCCAGAGCGAAACCACCTGGCACAAAATGGTTGCCTGGGGAAAACAGGCAGAAGTAATTGAAAAGTATGCCGGCAAAGGCACCGAGCTGGCCATCGAGGGAAAACTTACCAACCGCTCTTGGGACGACAAAAACGGTGAAAAACAGTACATTACCGAAATCGTGGTGAACTCTGTTTTGCTGCTCGACAAAAAGAACCAGGCGGTGGAAGCATAACCCTGCACACATGCCCCGAAAAGAAAAGCGCTGTCAGTAATGGCAGGGCTTTTTTTGTGGTTGCCGGTGGAAGTTGTCATTGTTGTCGAAGTTTTCGTGTTTTCATTGATTTTGAAGATGAGAATTGCGAAGTTTAATGGAGATTTTTTGGGATTGCCAGAGAATTGGGGAATTGGTAAATCATTGGAAAATTTAGAAATTTGGAATTTGATTTTTGGAATTTGGAAATTAATCTTCAGGATTCTTTCTTTTTAAAAATAGCCCCGATTTTACGCAGCAAATCGCCAAAAGTATTGTACTCTTCCTTGAACGAAATGCCCACTCCCTGCGTGTAAGGCGCTGTTTCGTATATCAGGTCGTTATTGGCATGGTTGTATGCTTTTAACTGTAGTTTTCCGTTAGGTGTAAGTTTTACTCTTACGTCAACATCGCCCACAAACTGGCTGCTGTTTTTCGATTCGGGGTTTACATTGTTGCCAATGTTTCCGTTCAGAATAACTCTGTCGTTAAAAATCTGTGTCGAAAGGGCAAGTTCAACTTCATCGTCGGTTATCGAATTGCCCGGCCTGTATTTAACCCCGAAATCAATTTTATCGTTTATTTGCGACAGCCAGTTACTCAACTGATTTGATAGCAATTCGCTGGCTGTGGTACCAATCATATTCGTGTTGCTGGTTTCGTACTGCCCGCGCATGTATTCGGGTGTATAGAATTTTCCCAGAATGATGAGCGATAAAATCTGTTTGTTTACCTCTTCTTCGGTATTAAAATATTGTTGGAGTTTGCTTTTTTCCCCTTCATTTTCATCAGGAAGATTGATGTCAAAATTAATACTTGGGTTTATCAATTCGTCGGTAAGCAGAATAACACATTCAACCGGAACACGCTGGTATAGATAATTAGCATCACCATAAGTTTCACCCACCAAATCGCTTAACGAAGTTTTTAACTGGTAAATAGCTTTTATATCGATAATAGCGTTGTATGGATCGCCCGACCACATAATTGTTCCGCCAGGCGAGATAATAAACCTTTTGTTTACAATGCTTTGCAGCGTAAACAGGTAATCACCCTTAACCACTGTATAATCGCCCGAAAGCGAAATTTCGCCATACTTATTCATTTCGAAAAGCATGATTCCTTCGCCTTCTGCTTTTATAATATCCCCAATTTGTGAGCTATAAACAAGCTGTATTTTTGCATCGGGCGTAACTTCAATATTCAGGCTTACAGTAAAATCGGTTTGCGGCGGATTGTAAAAATAATTGTCCTCTTCTTTTTTTTCTTTAGAATTGATAAACTCGATGAAATCGTATTTCTCGATTACAGTTTTATATTCCATCGAAATATTTGCAGTTGATCCGGGCAGCGAAGTCATTGAACCGGTTAATTTAACCACGAGTCCGCTACCATAAATCCTGGCGTGGCAGTCGGCAAACACTTCTCCGTAAAAAAGCTCATTATCTTTGATGGTGGTGTTCAGTACTTTTATTTTTGGTGCAGTAACATTGATATCGTACTGCATTTTACCAAAATTCTGGTGTACAAGTACCCCGTTTAGTTTTCCTTTGTTTTTATGAATATCACTGAGGGTGATATTTCTGAATAAAATTGTGTCGTTTTTAAAATATACCGAATCGCTGGTAATGTAACGCGTTTTAGTATAATCCACTGTCAGCCCGCCATCCCATATTTTTGTGCCTCCATACATGCTTATTTTTTCAAGCGTTCCACCAACCTTAACAACGCCCGATACAGATCCCGAAAAACTGTTAAACAGATCTTCTGCTATCACAGTTTCTAACAATTGCAATGGCAAACTGTCGGCTTTCAACTGGTAATTCAGCACTCCGTTTTCTGGTTTGTATGATCCTCTGACTGAGAAACTCCGCTTATTATTTTTAACAATTTCGAGCTTGGAATCGATTTCAGCATTTTTTTTATCCCATAAACTGCTGAGCACCACATCGCCAATCAGCTGATTTTTATATTGTAGTCCATTGATGTTGGCATCGGCAATCAGCCTGGGTTGTTTGTAAATCTGCGACGCATTTACCGAGCAGTTTAACATTCCTTTCACCTGTGTTTCGGCTACACCTTTCTGAAAACTTTCGAGATTGATATTCCCGAAATTGATTGCAAGAATTTGGGTACTGTCAGTTGAAATATTTCCGTCGATTTCCACCAACTGGTTGTTATTGTGTAATTTGAACTCGTTTATTTCGATATTGGGTGAATCAACAGTTGTACTAAAATGATCAATTTTCCAATGTACACCTGCCAGAAATACTTCGGTAGGTTTAAAATGTGTAACAATTTTTGGCCAGGCTGAATTTTCAGAAGATACAAAGGTGTTAATGCTTTCAATGGAACTGTACCCCGATGAGTCGCGGTGTGCGTACCAGTCGATTTTGTTGTGTAACCGATTTTCAGCAATTTCAGAATTCACCGAGAAGTTAAATACCGATGCGCCTTTGCTGTGCCCGATTTCCTTTATTTTTAGCTTCGAAACATATTGGTTATCAATTACTTTATTGCTGATGAAAATGCTACGAAACCCCAGGTTTTTATAGGTAAACCCCGGGATACTTCCTTCCAGCTCAAAATCAGATTGGTCGGAATTGATTTTGCCATACAAAAAAAATGGTGTTTCAATTGTCAGGCCCGGTGCAAAAACATTTGTTATATCGTCAAGGTATTTCACATTTATCCGGTAGTCGAAAATATTGGCTTTAAAATTCTCCGGAGTTTGCAGTTTGAGCGACGGAACAAACTGGTTCAGACTCTTCTTTATGGAATAGGCAATATCCTGAAACTGATAGTTCCCCTCAATTTTCAGGTCGAAATAATCAGAATTCAGCGAGAGCTCCATATCCTTTTCCCGCGGAACAGAAATCAGCTGAATCCCATTCAGACCGAGTACCCCGTTTTTGTTTTTATAATAGCCATCGTCAACCACAATTACCCCTTTCAGATTATCAATTTTGTTGCCTGTGAATTTGGCTTTCATGGTAAAAGCGAGTTCCGATTGCGGGAAGTTCTTAAACAAGTTGAGGTTGGCAGGCAACGCTTTGTTGAGTTTCAGGTTAAAATCGAAGTCGGGGATTTCTTTGCTCGCATCCATTCTCCCGATAAAACTGAACTGTAAATTTGTGTCATTCATACTCACCATCCCATCAAACATTTTGTCCTTGTAAAATCCGTCAAGTTGAATGTCTTTGTATTCGTATCCGTGTGCATCAATTTTTGCAATTTCACCTTTAAATAATCCCGAAATTTTTTGGTTTTCAGTTTTGTAATCGCCGTTTGCTTGGCCGTTAAAAGTCATTCGTCCAATGTTTTTCAGCTTGAAAAGCCTACCAATATCAAAATCAGTGGTTGAAATTTTTCCTTTGTAAGCAATCAGGCCGTCGGCTTTGGGAATAACCGAAACGTCGGTTTTAATGGTTCCCATTTGGCTTTTCAGTGTTCCAAAAGTTACAAAGTCGGATAAAAACCCGCTGAAATTTCCTGTAAAACTTAACAACCCCGACTGGTATATCGGTTCGGGAATCTTGTATCGCAATGGTTTTCCATTCCGCACAATTTCGAAATTCTTTATGTCTTTTATTGTGGTTTCAAGGTTTTTCAATTCAAGAAACAGGTACATTGTTTCGGGGTCTTCGATGCCGTTTACATAAAAATCGAACGTGGCATTTGTTATTTCACCTGTTCGCAATGTCACGCCTTTTCCTTTTAAATCATGAATGTTCCCGTAAATCCTTCCCGATACTTCGATATTTTCATCCATTCCGACAAGTGAGGGAATCAACCCCGAAAGTTCAGCTATGCTAATCATCGATTTTTCGAGTGTAAAATCGAAGTCCATCTTCTCGTTCAGCATTATTTCATTTTTTCCTGCTTCAACCATCATGTTGAGGTTATTAACCACCGAGTGGTCGCTTTCCATGTTCAGCCCGGTAATTTCAATTTTACGCGACGTGGCTGTTACATTTGCCGACAAACGATTAATTTGCACCTGGTTATTGTAATTGAGATTTAAATCATTGATTTTAAACGCAGTTGAATCTGCAAAATTTACAATGTCGGATACAGAAAGATTGAGTTGGTGAACAAAAAAATGAGTGTACTGTTCGGTTTGCTGCTGGGTAAAGCCGATTTCAGAATCGTGAAAACCGAAACTGTTACACTCGATATTCCAGAACACAGTTGATGTATCATTGCTTTCGGAGCGCAACGAATCGAGAATAAAACTGAAATTAAACTGGTTTAAGGAGTCTCTAGTCAGTGAAATCCGGTTGTTGTTAAAGTTGATTTCGCCTAATGCCAGTCTGTGCTCTTTAAATTTCAGTGAATCAATTTCAGCAGAAACAAGGTTTGTATAAAAAATGGTATCGTTTTCTGTTCCGGCAACCAAAACATCGCGCAAAACCAACTTGTTGAAGAATGCAAAATCAACCTTGCCAATACTGATACGGGCATTTGTTTTTCGCGATAAATTGGTTGTAATGCGTTGTATAATAAAGGTCTGAATTTTGCTGTTTTGCAACAACAGGTAACTGCCTGCCAGCAAAGCGAGCATGAACGCCAGCACATAAATCAGTATTTTCCAACCTTTTTTGATAGTTTTGTCTTTTAAAACGAAACGAACTTAAACTTTTTCGAACGATACAAAGTTATGCAAAACAAGTTTTTGTTAACCGTTGGGTATTAATAACGATAAATTAGGTTGAACAGACATAAAAATTGAAAATGAATCAGGGAAAAATAATCATTCTAGCCATCGAATCATCGTGCGACGATACTTCGGCAGCAGTAATTGCCGATGGTGTGATTCTTTCGAATGTGGTGGCCGGGCAAAAAGTGCACGAAGAATTCGGTGGGGTAGTACCCGAACTGGCTTCGCGGGCACATCAGCAAAATATTATTCCGGTGGTTGAAACCGCCATTAAAAGAGCCGGTATTCAAAAAAACGAAATCAGTGCAGTGGCTTTTACCAACGGGCCGGGTTTGCTGGGTTCTCTTTTAGTGGGAACTTCGTTTGCCAAAGGATTTTCGCTTGCCAACAACATCCCGCTGATCGAGGTTAATCACCTGAAAGGTCATGTATTGGCGCTGTTTATCAAAGAGAACGGGATAGAATATAACCCACCCAAATTTCCGTTTTTATGCCTGCTGGTTTCGGGTGGAAATTCGCAGATTATCATGGTACGCAACTATCTTGAAATGGAAGTGATTGGCCAGACAATCGACGATGCTGCCGGTGAAGCTTTTGATAAATGTGCAAAAGTGATGGGACTTCCGTATCCGGGCGGGCCACATGTCGATAAACTGGCAAAAACCGGAAACCCGCACCGGTTTGTATTTTCTCAACCCCGTATTCCCGACCTCAATTATAGTTTCAGTGGTTTAAAAACCAACTTTTTGTATTTCCTCCGCGACAACCTGAAAGGAAATGAGAACTTTGTTCAGGAAAACCTTGCCGATTTGTGCGCGTCGCTGCAATTCACCATTATTGAAATATTAATAAATAAACTGCGCAAAGCAGCCAAACAAACGGGCATCAATGAAATAGCCGTGGCTGGCGGGGTCTCGGCAAATTCGGGTTTGCGCGAAGCACTCCGCGAAAACGCTGCAAAACTGAAATGGAACCTGTACATTCCGAAATTTGAATACACCATGGACAATGCGGCAATGATTGCAATTACAGGTTATTTCAAATACCTGAATGGTGAGTTTGCTGGCCAGAATATTGTACCGTTTGCGCACACGGAGATTTAATGGGTGACTGGGTGAATGAGTAATTGGGTGAATGGGTAGTGAGGGATCATTGATCATTGGAAAATATGATGCAGGGTTGATAGAAAATGAAAACATTTGAGTGATGGTTTTTGCTGCGGAGTTGGTTCACGGATATCTGATAAAACGATACAAAAGATTTCTGGCTGATGTAAAGCTTGATACTGGTGAAACGGTTGTGGCGCATTGCACCAATTCGGGTTCGATGACAAGCTGTATTGAAAACGGGGCAGAAGTTTATTTGTCGCCGGTTACCGACCCCGCCCGTAAAACCCGATTCACATGGGAAATGATAAAGATTAACGGCGAATGGGTGGGAATTAACACAGCCAATCCCAACAGACTTGCTTTTGAGGCAATTTCGGAAGGAAAAATCCCCGGATTGACAGGGTACACAAAGGTAGTGCGCGAAGTAACTTTTGGCGATTCACGCTTTGATATTTACGCCGAAAACGAAACTGAAAAATGTTTTGTTGAGGTGAAAAATGTAACCATGAAAGAAGGAAATTATGCACTTTTCCCCGATGCAATTACCACACGCGGGCAAAAGCACCTGAATACGCTGGTCGAAGTAAAAGCTTCGGGGATGCGGGCTGTAATGCTTTATGTGGTTCAGCGCATGGATATTGAAATTTTCGGACCAGCTATAAATATCGACCCTGATTATTCCAAAATGCTCAGAAAAGCAACTGAATCAGGTGTCGAAATCATTGTCATGCAGGCAAAAGTCACCCCTTTTAAAATCGAATTTGTGCGGAAATTGCCGGTACAGCTTTAACTACCGTTTATCATTTTCAGATTCGGAATGTTCTTCGGGTAACGGAATAATAAACACTCCGGTGTACGAAATGGCTTGCCGGTTGATGCTTGAGGCTGAAACTGTGGTTAACCCATCAAGATTGATGTGGAAATTCAAATCGATAACATCGCGCACATTAGTTACTCTTATTTCCACCAGATATCCTTTTTTGGTTCGTTTGGTTGTAAAAGTATCTACGGGCTGTATAAATCCCATCGGGCTGTCTTTGAATATGATTTGATCGTGCGAATACGTAGTGCCATAATATGGCATATATGAGAATACCGAATCATTCCGCACCTCAATTCCAAAATCCGATGTCAGTGCTTTTGTCCTTGAATTCATCGGGTTTACTGTTTCGGCTTTGAATACAAAGTTTTTACTTTTTACAATTTCCCTGATGGCTTCGGCTTTTAACCGTTTGAGTTCAGTTTTCTGTTCTTTTTTACTCATTTTAACTTCCTCCTGGGCGAAAGAAGTGGCAATTGATAAAATGAGTGTGAATAATAAAATCGTAATTTTCATGGCAAGGGTTTTAGTTTCACTGCTATGTTGTAAAATTAGTTTTTTTAGTAATCTACATAATCCATTACCACTTGAAAAAAAAGGAGACATTGCTGCCTCCTTTTCATTCAAATTCAATAATTCGCTTATTTTTTGTCCTCAATTTTTACCAAATCTCCATAATAAGTTATCGACTGGCGGTTCATACTCGAAACCGATAAAGAGGTTGATCCTGTTTCTGAAATATGAAAAGTGCAATCAACAACGTCGTTTGCTTTTCTGGTTTTAAATTTTACCATATATCCGTTTTTGGTCGCTTCACTTGTGTATTCTTCAATGGTACTGTCAAATATCATCGGGCTGTCGCTACCACCAAAAGCAGCCCCACTGTATGCTACTCCGTAATAAGGCAGGTACGAAAAAACCGAATCGTTTTTAATTGTCATGTCATAATCCGAAGTCAGATTCACCGTTCTACCTTTCATCGGATTGGCGGTTGAGGCATCAAAAACAAAATTTTTACTTTCAATAATTGCTTTAATTTCAGTAATTTGCTGTGCCTTTTTTTCCGCTTTCAACTCTTTTTTACTTTTCTTTTCGCTATCCTGCGCCTGAACCGAAAAAAACAGAACGGCAAACGCTGCGAATAATACTAACTTTTTCATATCATTCATTTTTAATGATTTGACCGCTAATTTAACTTTTTAAGTTGTTTTTTTGTTTAATAGGAGACCTTATTTTAACTGAAATTGTAATTTCGGACAGCTTTTTTCAGGTTTATTAATAACTCAGTTAACGTTTATGAAATTTATAGGAGCACACGTAAGTGCAAGCGGCGCAGTAGAAATGGCACCCGAAGAATTATTTTGGGCTGAAGAAATAACAACATTAAAAAATATGCAGCGATGAACGAAATAGTGTATTTAAATGGCGCTTTCGTCGATAAAAGTGAAGCAAAAATTTCGGCCAACGATCGCGGATTCATCTTTGCCGACGGTGTTTACGAAGTGGTGAAATATTACAATGGAAAGGCTTTCAGGTACGATGACCACCTTGTACGTCTCAGGCGAAGCCTTGCAGAGCTGGATATTAAATACGATTCAATTGAAAATATTGCGCTCATTTTTGAAGCTTTGCTTGAAAGAAACAACCTGAACGATAAACATGCGGGATTATATTTGCAAATTTCGCGCGGAGAGCACAAGCGTGTGCATCATTTCCCCGATAATATTGAGCCGACAGTTTACGCTTTTGCATATCACATGCCGTCGTTTACCGACAACCTTGAAAATGGTATTAAAATCATAACCCACGACGATATTCGCTGGCAACGTTGCGATATTAAATCGGTTTCGCTGCTGCCCAACACAATGATGTATAACAAAGCTGTTAACGAAGGGGCTGGTGAATGCATTCTTATCCGCGACGGATATGTTACAGAGGCAACCCACTCAAGTGTATTGGGTGTTAAGAACGGCACGGTGATTACGCGGCCGCTTTCGAACCTGATTTTACCGGGAATAACACGAAAAGTGATTCTTGAAATCTGCGCTGAAAACGGGATTCCTTTTGAGGAAAGGGCTTTTTCAGAAACAGAACTTTTTGAGTTGGATGAACTGATAATCGCCGGTACAGGTAGCGAGGTTACGTCAGCCGTGAGCGTTAACGAAATCCCTGTGGGAAATGGAAAACCGGGCGAAATCACCCGGTTCATCCAACAAAAGTTTTTCGAATTGGTTTGAAAATCAGCCTGATCGACTTTTATTTTGTCATTTTAAGTTGTTCGATATAAGCAGGATTTACCTGGAATCCCAATTGTTGTGCTTTTAAAGCATCATTCAGCGCATTGGTTTTATCCCTATTTCTGATAAAGGCCAGCGATCGGTTCATATAATAAGCACCTTGTTTCGGGTTAATGCTGATAGCCTTATGAAATTCTTCTATTGCCTTTTCTGTATTACCCAGATTGAGGTAACAAAGCCCGACTGTATTCATAATATCGGTATCGTTTGGTTTCAATTGCAAATACCGTGTATAATCGTCAATAGTTTTCTGGTAATTAGCTGTTTGGTAATATACAAATCCACGGTTCGAAAGCGTATTTATATCATTTGGATTCAATTCGAGAGCCCTGTTTAAATCAACCAATGCTTCATCAAATTGTTTGGCCACACCATAAGCAGCACCGCGGTTGGCAAGGGTTTCAACATTATCGGGTTCATATTTCAGCGAGTTGTTGTAATCGGCAAGGGCAAGGTCGTTTTTACCGCGGTCGAAATAAATTTTACCACGGTTGTTATACGCCATCGCGTTTTTCGGATTGTATTGAATGGCAATATTGTAGTTTTCAAGTGCCAAATCGTAATTATTGGTTTGTCTGTAATGATGCCCCAGGTTGTTATAAGCCATGTCAGCCTTCGGATATTTATCGATTACATTATTCCAGAGTGTGATGTTGTCGCGCCACGAGTTGCGTTGTCCGATGGTCAGGAATATCAGTACAATCATATAAACAGCTGTTCCGCCATAAATTACATTCCTGTAACCAGAAAATTTCAGCACAAGTTTTTCTATGGCAAAGGCAAAAACCACGAATAATCCGATATACGCGATGTAGGTAAACCGCTCAGCCAGAAAACCCTGACCAGCACCAACCACCTGCAGCAGAAACACAATATTCACAATAAAAAAACCAAGCCCGAATGTAATGAATTTGTTTTTTCTGAAAGCTAAAACGGGAATCGCAGCAATGGCAATCGCAGGAATCATACTCAGATAATAAAGCGTGCTGATATTGGCCGGATAGGGATGGAGTGCCGAGAGTTTGAGCGGGAAACCCGATTTGATGATGTAAACCATAAACGAATAGCTCCCGATAAACAGTCGCTGTACTAACGGAAAAGTTTCACCGGTTTCGAGCGAACCCTGTTCTTTCAGAAAGAAAACCCCGGCAAGACCGGTAATGAGCGAGCCGATAAAATAAGGCATTTTCTCGGCAATGGTTTTGAAATCGAATTTGCGGTCAAACCAGTAATCGACAAGCAAAATGGAGAGCGGCAGCGAAACGGCCTGGATTTTTGATAAAAGCGAAAACACGAATGCCACCATCGAAAGCGCAAAGAAAAGCCACCTCTTTTGCAGGTGATACTCAATATAAAGCAGCAACGACAGCAAATAAAAAAAGCCGAAAAGTACGTCCTTTCGTTCGGTAACCCACACCACCGACTCAACCCGCAACGGATGAATTCCAAAAAGCAATGTAACCAGAAATGTGATTGTCAGCGAAAGCCCCATCCGCTTTAAAATAATGAATACCAACAAGGTGGTTGCAAGATGCAACAAAACATTGTTGAGGTGCAGCAACCACGGCTTGCCATCGGCCAGCCTGTAATCGATGGCCATCGAAAGGTTCGAAAGTGGGTTGTAGTTTCCAATCACCCGTTCTGTAAAAATGCCTTTCACATCGAAATTGGTTACATTTTCGTTTTCATAAATATTAATATCATCGTCCCAGTTGGTGAATTCGTATTTTACCGTCGGAATAAAAACTGCAAACGTTATTGCGAGTGCAATAACAGCGCCAGCCAGCCAGCGATTAAAACCTGTTTTCTCTGCTGCTTTTTTGCTTTTGTTTTTGTTTTTGGTTTTCATTTCGGGTGAGTTTAGTTTTATATTTCAGCTGATTGAACTCCAGTCGAATTCGGTTGATTTTATTTTTTGCAGGTTTTTGCGCAGCACACCGTTTTCGTCGCTTTGCAAAGTCGCGTCGTTGTTCAGAATGTCTGTGGCCACGTTTCGCGCCAGTTGAAGAATTTCACCATCTTTCCCCAGGTTGGCAATTTTCAGGTCGAACCCGATTCCACTTTGTGCAGTACCTTCAAGGTCGCCGGGGCCACGGAGTTTCATGTCCACTTCGGCAATTTCAAATCCGTCGTTGGTGCGTACCATGGTATCGAGCCGCAACCGGCTTTCGGGGCCAATTTTGTACGACGACATGAGAATACAATACGATTGTTCAGCGACCCGGCCAACGCGTCCTCGCAATTGGTGTAATTGCGAAAGTCCGAAACGCTCTGCACTTTCAATTACCATTACCGAAGCATTCGGCACATCAACCCCAACTTCTATTACAGTTGTGGCCACCATAATTTGAGTTTCACCATTTTTAAATGCCTGCATTGCAGCGTCTTTTATGGCTGGCTTCATTTTACCGTGTACCATGCTCACTTTTACATCGGGAAATGCTTCAGTAATATGGCGATATCCCTCTTCAAGGTTTTTCAGATCGATTGCTTCCGATTCCGAAATCAGCGGGTAAACAATGTAAACCTGTGTGCCTTTTTCGATTTGCTGGCGCAGGAAATTGTAAACCTGTGCACGCCGGTTTTCAAAATAATGCATGGTTTGAATCGGTTTGCGACCAGGCGGTAACTCGTCGATAACAGAAACATCGAGGTCGCCATACACTGTCATTGCCAATGTTCGCGGAATTGGGGTAGCTGTCATTACAAGAACATGCGGTGGAATGGATTCGTTTTTTTGCCATAGCTTGGCGCGCTGGGCAACTCCAAAACGATGTTGTTCGTCGATAACCACAAAACCTAAATTGCTGAAAATCACGTTATCTTCAATCAAAGCATGAGTTCCGATTAAAATCTGAATTGAACTGTTTTCAAGTCCTTCGGCAATTTTTACGCGCTCGCTTTTTTTTGTTGAGCCGGTGAGCAGCGAAATGCTTACTTCCATGCCGTTCAACATCCGGTTAATCGAGCGAAAGTGTTGTTGTGCAAGTATTTCTGTTGGCGCCATCATTGCACACTGAAACCCGTTGTCGATGGCGATGAGCATGCACATCAGCGCGACAAGTGTTTTACCGCTGCCTACATCGCCTTGCAGCAAACGGTTCATCTGAATTTCGCGGTTTACATCGCGCCTGATTTCTTTTATCACCTTCATTTGCGCGCCCGTTAACGGAAACGGCAAATACTGGCTGTAAAATGTATTAAAATTGAACCCCACTTTTTCGAACCTGAAACCCTTGAATTTCTTCTCGCGGTTGCTTTTTACCGAAAGTATTTTCAGCTGAATAAAAAACAGTTCTTCAAATTTTAGTCTGAAAGTGGCATTTTTCAGGTCGTTTGGGTTTTCGGGCTGATGAATCGTAATCAACGCCTTTTCAAGCGGCATCAGTTTTAAGCGGCTGACAAGATATGCCGGAAGTGTTTCCGGTATTTTTCCCTTAACAAGATTGCCTAAAATGAGTTGTAATTTGTTGATTGTTTTAGAGTTCACATAGGTTTGCTTCATGTTTCCCGAGGTAATGTAATACCCCTGAAATAATCCGGTGGGCTTTAACAACTGATCATCGGCCAGTTCAATATCGGGGTGTACCACCGAAACGCGTCCTCCAAAAACCGATGGTTTCCCAAAAACGATGTATTCGCAGTTGGTTTTCAGGTTATCTTTTTGCCATTTCACTCCCTTGAACCAAACCAGTTCAATCACTCCCGACGCATCGGCAAATTGTGCTGTCAGTCTTTCTTTTGGTCCCGTACCCGCAATTTCAAACGAAGTAATTTTGCCTTGAATCTGAATGTAAGGCATTTGCGCATGGATTTCGGCAATGCGGTAAATTTTGGTACGGTCGATATATTTGTAGGGGAAATAGTAAATCAGGTCACTGAAAGTTCTAATCTGTAGTTCTTTGAATAGCAGTTCGGCCCGTTTGGGGCCAACACCGGGAAGAAATTTGATATCCTGATCGAGAAATTCAGCCATACCACAAATATAGCCAAAAATGAAACAGATGATTGCCTGCGTGTGGAAACTGAAGTTGTTTGCACCAACTTAATTCAACATAAATTTGCCTGAAAAAGCAGTTTGCATTTCAATTGTAAAGCGGAATAAATATCTTTAGACCGGTTAAAAATACGACCTGTTTGTAACGCAACCGGCAATTTATCTACTGATTATTAAAAATAAAACCATGAAAGAAAGTATTATTCATTTGGAATCGATTGTGAAGAATTACAAAGTTGGGACTCAGGTTGTAAGAGCGTTGCGTTCGGTATCTCTTGATATATATAAGGGTGAATATGTGGCTATTATGGGTGCTTCCGGCTCCGGTAAATCAACGTTGATGAACGTAATCGGTTGTTTGGATACGCCAACCAGCGGAAAATATGTGCTGAATGGTAAAGACGTAAGCCGGATGAGCGACGATCAGTTAGCCGAAATCCGTAATTCCGAAATCGGTTTTATTTTCCAGGTGTTTAATCTTTTGCCCCGCAGTACAGCTTTAGAAAATGTGATGCTGCCACTGGTTTACTCAGGTATAAAAAAGGCACAGCGAAAATCGATGGCAGAAACAACACTTAACGATGTTGGCTTATCGGACAGGATGACGCACCGACCCAACGAACTTTCAGGTGGTCAGCGCCAACGTGTTGCTATTGCCCGGGCACTGGTTAACAAACCGTCTTTATTGTTGGCCGATGAACCCACTGGAAACCTTGACTCAAAAATTTCGGAAGAAATTATGAAGCTTTTTGCCGAAATTCACCAAAAAGGAAATACGCTGGTTATGGTAACCCATGAACATGATATTGCAATGCACGCGCACCGGATTATTCATATTAAAGATGGGGAAATTGATTCGGACGAAATCAATCCAAATCCGGTTTACTAAAATTATTGTGGAGAAGTGAAAATTTATACAAAAACGGGCGATGACGGAACTACCGGACTGGTAGGTGGGAGCAGGGTAAAAAAGTTTGATATCAGGCTCGAGGCTTACGGAACAGTGGATGAGTTAAATGCCATGCTGGGTGTTTTGCGGTCGATGCCGATCGCTGAAAGTGATAGATCATTAATCATCGAAATACAAAATAAGCTTTTTAATATTGGTTCGAGGCTGGCCTCGGACGAAAAAGGAGAAGCCTACACTGCAAATCTGGCCATTACCGACGGAAACATCGAATTACTTGAAAAAGCCATTGACGAATATGAGCGTGATTTGCCTGAACTTACACACTTTATACTGCCAGGTGGCGATCCCACATCGGCACAATGCCATGTATCCCGTACGGTTTGCCGCAGGGCAGAGCGCCGTGTTCTTGAGTTTGCAGACGAAATGCCAATCCATGTAAATACAGTAAAATACCTCAACCGTTTGTCTGATTTGCTTTTTGTTTTGTCGCGTAAAATGGCAAACGAAAATGGAGTTGCCGAAACTGCCTGGAGAAAGGATTAAAACTGATTTTCTTTTTTTGAAGCATATTCTTCTGATCTTCGGAAACCATTGAATTCAAAGATGTACAGACTGTTTTTTGTTGAATCTCAGTTGTTCATTTTCGGGTAATATTTTTTTGTTTTGTTGCATCATATTTTTATTATATTCGCCCAAAAGTTTAACCACATAAAAATCAACAAATGTATTGGACACTTGAATTGGCATCGAAACTTGAAGACGCTCCCTGGCCGGCTACAAAAGATGAGTTGATCGATTTTGCAATCAGGTCGGGCGCACCGCTTGAGGTAATCGAAAATCTGCAGGAAATGGAAGATGAAGGTGAAATGTACGAAAGCATTGAGGACATTTGGCCCGATTATCCGAGTAAAGAAGATTTCTTTTTTAACGAAGATGAATATTAATCAGAATTTTAAATGATAATAGAAAAAGGCAGTAGCGTTAGTAACTGCCTTTTTTAGTGATTTTTAGTTGCAATTTTCGATTAAAACTGCTCGTTAAATTTTCATTCGGTTATTATATGGTATTTTATAGTTTTGTGGCACACTGAAATCAAGTCAGACATTTAAGCTTTACTGATAAATCAATAAACGTGAATAAAATTCGATTGCTGTTTTTCTTTTTATTTCTCAGTGCAACTGTTTTTGCACAAAGCAAAAGTTATAAACGGGGTGCGGCTTACGGGCAACATTCTGCTGCCGATATGGCAAAAGCTTCAGAAAACATTTCGTGGTGGTACAATTGGGCGGGCCAACCTGTATCGGCAATCAGAAATTATTTGCATATCAACGGAGAAAACACCTTGGCAAGTCACAAAATCCTGGTAAAATAAAACTAACAACTCAAAATTAAGATGCCAAAAATCAAACGCAATTTGTCAGCCAATTTATGTTGGAAATTGCCCGCAATGCTTTTACTATTTGTGAGCTTATTTTTTGCTTTTCCTGTATGAGCACAGGATAGTACAACAGTCGTAAAACCTTACATGGATGAGACTGATCTGACCAAAATTATAAAAGGTAAAAACCCTAAAAAACCTGACTCAGGAATACCTGTCGAAGGAAAACTGATGAGTTTTGCAGCACCGGTTTTTGGCTCATATCCCTCATTGGGCACATTTTTCGGTCTTGGAGCCACAGGCGCAATCTATCTCGGTTCTCCTGAAAATACAAATATTTCGAACATGATAGCGGTTGCACAGATAACTACCAAAAATCAGTTTATCGCTGCTATTAAAGGCACTTTAATGACTTCGGAAAATAAATGGGAAATGCTGTCGATCTTAAATATTCAATCTTTTCGGAAGGTACTTATGGCCTTGGAAGCGATTATAATCAACCCATTAAGGAAAGCTGGAATTTTGGCGGGGTTCAAAACTCGGGATTATCCGGTGCTCAACCATTGAATTATAGTTATTGGAGAATGCATTTTACCGCACTTCGCGAAATGGCTGATCATTTGTATGTAGGTATTGGATATCATCTCGATTATCATTACAAAATTGTTGATCAGTTACTTGATTTGGATACTGAAGAACCCGTTATTACAAGTCATTATTATTACAGTTTTGCAAATAGCTTTGATCCGCAAAGTTATTTTTCTTCAGGTACCAGTTTTAATGTATTATATGACAGTCGCGACCATACGATGAATCCATACAAAGGCAGCTTTCTGCAGGCTTCGTACCGAATCAACACCGAATGGATGGGCAGTACACAAAATTACCAGCAGTTGTACCTCGAAACCCGTTTGTATAAAGCGCTTTCACAAAAAATGCCGCGTCACCTCATTGCTTTCTGGGCAATTGGGAGTTTTATCACATCGGGCGAAGCGCCTTATCTCGATTTGCCGTCAAGCAGTAGCGATATGCGAAATCGTATTGGTCGTGGGTATGTAGCAAGTCGTTTCAGGGGAAAAGAGTGGGTGACTGCTGAAACAGAATATCGTTTTCCGATTACGAAAAACGGGCTGCTGGGAGGTGTGGTTTTTGCCAGTGCCACCACCACTTCGCGAGAGCAAACTGTGGTAGGTGAAAATACTTTTGATCAGCTTAAGTTGTTTGAAGCCATCAGACCAGCCGGAGGTTTTGGTGCACGTTTAATGTTGAAAAGAGCCGGTCGCATGAATCTTTCAATGGATATGGCTTTTGGACAAAACGGAGCGAAAGGATTCTACTTTGCTGTTGGCGAAACTTTCTGAAAATAAAAAGGGACTGTCTGAAAATCCTTCAGGCAATCCCTTATCCGTATTTTAAATTGTTGTTCTATTTGATTTTTATTTTGAACGACCACGCATAGCTACACGCAGTCGGCCGGGCTTTAGCGTCGGGATAAACAATGGTCAGACCGTCGGATTCGGTCCATGTCCATTTCAAATCGCCCGGAACACCCAGCATTTGAATGGTTGATCCTTCAACAGGTTTTACATCCTTTAGTTTAAATTCAGTTCCCTGCCATTTCAGAAAAATTGCGTACAGGTAATCGCCTTTTGTAGTGAAACACGCACTGCCGTCCATCTGTTTTTTGCTCCAGGTACGGGTTCCGTAAATGGCGTCACCGTTTACTTCGAGCCATTCGCCCAGTTTCAACAACGGGTATTGTTCGTATTCCGGAATAATTCCGGCAGCTGTCGGGCCCACATTAATATCGAAATTGCCGTTTTTTGCCACACCTTCCACCACTTTGTCGATAAACTGTTTGGGCGATAAACAATCCTGCGGATCGGTGTCGGCATTGTAGCCAAAGGTTTTGGCGATTCCCTGCCAGTAGCTCCATTTGTGGGTGAGCAGACCTTCAAGTTCGCTTCCAAATTCGTATTCCACATTGTACAAATCACCGCGTTTGCCGCGTTCATCCTTGCCAAAACGGTCGTTTACAAAAACTTCCTGACGACGTTTTTCAGCCTCGTTGTAATAATAAGCCACAACTTCGCGCATTTTCCAGAAGGTTTCAGGGTGGTCCCATTCTCCATCAAAATAAAAGAAATCGGGATGATACAAATCAATTAACTCCTTGATTTGCGGAATCATGTAATCGTCAACATAATTGTCCACTTTTTTCAGGCCTGCGTACGGAATGTCTTTTCCTGTGTAATTCGGATTGTACCACTCATACAGCGAATAATAAAGTCCGACTTTTAAACCCTCTTTGCGACCAGCTTTAAAATATTCGTCCAGAATATCTTTTTTTGGTCCCATTTTCATGGCATTTCTGTCGGTATATTTCGATGGCCACAGGCAAAAACCATCGTGATGTTTCGAGGTGATAAACATGTATTTCGCCCCCATTTTTTTTGCAAATTTTGCCCATTCATCAGGGTTGTAACTTTCGGCTTTCCACTGCGGAATAAAATCGTCGTACGTTTTGTTGCCATAATTTTCGCGATGGTAAACCGAAGTCGGATTTTTGGGGTCGTTCATTTTGTTCCAGTACCATTCGGCATACGAAATGCCCTCAACACGCGGCGCCCAGGCCGGCACCGAGTAAACTCCCCAGTGTTTGCTGAGTCCGATTTTTGCATCTTCGAACCAAGCCGGCATTTTATGCGTGGCCAGCGATTCCCAGGTGGGTTCGTACACTTTAGGCTGTTTGTTTTGCGCCAGTAAACTCATCGAAATGAGCAGCGCAGGAATGATCAGTTTGATTTTCATATTTCAATAGTTTAAATGATTTGGTTATTTGATAAAATGTTTAGCCAGTTCTTTGAGCGGAATAAGGTCAAGTTCACCGAATTTTTTGTCTTCGGAGGCATTGATAAACTCACGGTTCACCATAAACAACATGCTGTTGTATTTGTCCTGGTGAAAGGTATTGTCCATGTCGAAATCATCGAAATCAAACGAAGTAAAATTCAATTCGCAGGCCGAAAGTTCAAACTCGCCATCGTCGTTGGCAAAAATCAGCGGCAATCCATGTGTGCGACAAATCATCGGTCTTTCTGCATAAATTGTACAGGCATGGTTTACAAGAAAAACGCAACCGTTTTCCGAGTCCTGATTATTTTTTTCAGGCGTAAAATTCCGGCTTTTTAAATCCTTCAACACCGAATAAAATTCAACTGGTAAAATGCTGTAATCCATACAACACAAGTCGCATCCTTTGCGGCAAACCATGTGTTTGTTGTGCTTCTTTTCGAGTGCCGAAACATGTTTGTCGATGGTGTTTCGTACTTCCCTGTATTTTTCAATCGGGTCGGTTAATTTGCTTTTCATTTTCTGTGTTTAAATTCGGCTGAAAATTACATTTATTTATAACAGCGCTAAAACCCAAAGTATTATTTATAGCCATCTGAAACTAAACATTTATCCTGATGAAACAACTGATTTTACCTTTTCTGCTGATTGCGTTATCTTGCACCGTGTTTGCCCAAAACGAAAAATTTGATTTCCCCGATCCAACTTTGCCGCTTGAAGAACGTGTTGACCAGCTGGTCTCGCAAATTACTTTGCAGGAAAAAGAATACATCTTCAACCCGGTGAATCAAAAACTGTGGAGTTTGAAATTACACCCCGGCAGTTTTCAATCATCGGAATAGAAGACAAACCTGTAATTGAAAGCGGCTGGTTTATCATTTGGGTTGGCGGTGGTCAGCCCGGCGCGATTGGCTCAGCAACAGTAAAAGGACGGATTTAACTCACTGGGAAAGATTTGGATATGCAATAAAAAGTAACGGGGTTGCAAAGTTAAATCTGCAACCCCGTTTTTTATATGTTTTATTATGGTTAAAATCCACCGATACTCCAGCCTTCACGGTATTTCCGGCTTAAATATTTTTCTGCTTCCGGGTAATTGGGGAATTTCAGGTTTTCGGCATCCCATTCAAGTAAAACCCCCGGAACCCGCGCAGCCACCGTACCTAGTAAAATGGCCTCCGTCATCGGACCGGTTTGTGCAAAATGCGATTCGGCCTGTTCTCCACCCAAACAATCGTCAACAAAAAGATGGTAATGATTGCGGTCTTTAAAGTCATGCTTTTTGAATTTCTCAAACTTTTCTTCGGGCAGTAAAACAAAGTTTCCACCATGCTGAACCAGTAAAGCTCCTTCTGTACCGATTATCATTGCCGATTCTGGTGGATATTCTCCCTTGTATAAATTTCTGATTTCTTCAGACGGGAAAAATTCTCCATCAAACCACTCAACCGTCAGTTCGTCGGTTTCGGTTTTTTCATTGCCCGGAAAAACCCAGGTGATGTGGTTGCTTTGCGGCCATGTGTCGGCGCGGCGTTCAGGCGAATCAATCCACGTTTGCTGTACTTCGGCAATAACTGATTTTGGAACTTTTAAACCAAGCCCTTTCCACACGGCATCGAAAATATGACAACCAATATCACCCGACCAGCCGGTGCCGAAATCGAGCCAGCTGCGCCATAAAACAGGGTGATAAATTTTGGGAACAAACGGCCGCATTGGCGATGGCCCACTCCACACATCCCAATTCAATTCGGCCGGAATTTCAGCTGTTTCGGCAGGGCGCGGACCTTCGAGACGGTATTGTTCAGCTCCCGGACGGTTTGAACACAAATAAACATGTTTAACTTTTCCCACAGCGTTTTCTTTCATTAGTTTCACCGCATTGCGGTCGTTGCCGGTTGAAGCATACTGGGTGCCAAGCTGCGTTTTTACGCCTTTTTGCACGGCTGCTTCTGTAAGTTTTCTCACCTCTGCCACATCGTGGCACATCGGCTTCTGGCAATAAACATGTTTGCCGGACTGAATGGCTGCATATGAAATGGAAAAGTGGTTGTGATCGGGAACCGTCACATTCACCGAATCGATATTGTCTTTTTCCTTTTCGAGCATTTCGCGCCAATCGGAATAGGTGCGGGCGGTTGGAACCAGTTCCTTTGCCTTGGCCAGCATACCGGCATCCACATCGCAAATGGCTGTAATTATTACATTGGGGTGACTCAGGAAATTTTTCAGGTCGCCCAATCCCATCATCCCGCCAACACCCACACAGGCATGGCGAAGTTTTGTGACCGGAGCACACGATTGTAAAACATAAGGTGCTGCAACAGCTGCTATGGCTGTGGTTCTGATGAATTTACGCCGCGTAAGCGAATAATCGTTTTTATTCATGTTTTATACAATTCAGGTTTTGCCTAAAGTTAAAAATTTGGGGCAAAATCTGGTAACATGAATCACATTTTCTTACCGGCCAAAACGGTACGAAAATTTTACAAGAAAAATATTGTTGGCACCAGCATCAAACAGGTCGTTTACGTTGTTGCTTAAATCAAAAGTTCCATCGTTGATGTAATGATTCCGGGTTTGCGACCACACAAAAAACACTGTTGAACCGGGCTGGTATTCCCACCTGATTACAAAATTCGACAGAAACTCCTTGTAGTTAAAGTCGGGTTTATCAAAGCTGTAATCAACTGTACCATCGGTATTGTCATCAATTGAATAAATTTCTGAAACTGCATTGTACGAAATCTGGTTGTCGGTGTACACATGGTACCTGTCGGTTACTTCGTCTGCCTTGCTGTCGGTAATGTGTTTGTATTCCGAATAGTCGCCGGTGGCAATAAACGGCTGACCCCAGTATTGTATTGAAAAATCGGGTGTAATGTTGTAGTTGATACGGATTGACATATTAAGCGTATGCCTGTCGATGTTGGCCATTACATACCTTTTCCCCTTGTTGTAATCAAACTGGTTTACATACATGAGGCTGTTGTAATACATGCTGTAGCCTGGAGTAATTTCGAAACTCAGCGATTTCAGGGGTCGGTAGTTGATTCCCAGGTCGAGCATTGTCATGTTTTTATATCCTTTTTCGTTGCTCAGAACCACGCTGCCTTCCAACTCAAACGACAGTTGTTTTTGTTCGTTGGTAATTGCCCCCACAAAAATGTTTTTATCACCCGGTGTGCGCAATGCGGGGCCGCCGCGGAGTTCGTTGTTGCTAATTTCGTCGCCACTGAAATTGAACGACAGAAACGTGTGCCAGTAATTGGTGAACTGCGCATTACCACCAATATTACCACCCATTACACTTCTGTTTCCGCCAAAATCCCAAACCGCAAACTGGTTGGCACGAAGATGCATTTGTCTGAAAATGGAAAACGGGTCGTTAAAATGATAGTTTGTCCATACTACTTCCAGAATCTGGTCAACCTGCTGGGCATAACCAATGTCGTTAAGTTCGAGTCCCGGACTTTTTGCCGAGAGAATTGTACCAAAGTTGAACTTACCACCCACTTTCGAAAGCGAAAATTTGCCACCCAAACCTGAAAGCGAAGTAAGCGACGAGTCCACTTCGATATAATCTGCATCGGGGCGCTGAAAATTCCGTATCATCGATGTTTGTGTGCGTGTGATGGCTTCTTCGGTTCCGTTTACCTGGCTCCCGAAAATACCCGCATCCATCATCCAGTTTTTATCGTCCCATTTGTGCACCAGGTCGATTCCTCCGGTGTAAGCACTATTGTGGAGAAATTCAAGCTGCGAATCGTTGATGCTGCGGTTTACACTGGTTATCATTCCACCAAAGTAGGTGTTGCTTTTGTTAAAGTCTTTTTGCACACGGCTCACAAAATAGTTGGTCAGGGGTTCAATTACCTGTGTTTGTCCTTCACCGATTCCTTTGATTTCAGCATCTTCTTCTTCTGTAACACTTTCTAATACTCCAACCGACCAGCCATCCGGCGATTTGCCAGTGATTTTTGCCGCGCCCAAAATCGTGGTGAATTCGGGCACATCGGCATATTCACCATCATTCAAATCGGGGTAATATTGCGGTGTGCGGCCAATGCGGCGCGAATAAAACAGGTTATCAGCAGCCAGATCGCCATCGCCAAACTGCAATGCGTAGCTCAGGATGCTTTTCCCTTCAATAAAAAATGGCCGTTTTTCGGGGAAAAAAGTTTCGTAGGTCGAAAGGTTGACCTCCGACGGGTCGGCTTCAACCTGACCAAAATCGGGGTTCACCGTGAGGTCAAGCGTAAGAAAATTTGTCAACCCGATTTTTGCATCCAACCCGACGCTTAAACTGTTTTTCTTTCCCGAACTTTTAAAAGGATTCTCAGGTTCCTTTTCAAATCTTTCGGTGCGCGCAACCATGTATGGCGTAACATCCATCGTGTTTTTCGGTTCAATATTTTTGATTCCGTCAAGCGAACCGAATTGTGATACAAACCCGGCTTTGTCTTTGTCCATGTGCTGCCACGATGAAAGTTCGTCTTTACGGAAAATGTACCTGACTACCTGAACTCCCCACAACTGTTCATCGCCCTCTTTAAAACGCAGTTGTGACAAAGGAATTCGCATTTCGGCATTCCAGCCGTAGCTGGTTTTTGATGTATTAACCCACCAGATCGGATCCCAGGTGGGGTCTTCGTTTTCGCCGTCATTGGTCATCATGTAATCGGCTTTTACACCGGCAGCCGAAACGATAAACGAAAAACCTGTGCGTTTGTCGTTGTAGGTATCGAACATGATTCCGGCCATGTCGCCATCGTAAATGTCGCGGCGCGTCATGCGCAACGAAATACTGTCGGGATTATTATCGTATGATTTTATGCCTACAAAAACATTGTTTTCGTCGTAAAGAATTGCAAATTCAGTTCGTTGCGTGGGCGTTTTCCCGTTGTAAGGTTCAAACTGAGTAAACTCGTTTTCCCACATTGCACTCTGCCATTCAGGTTCGGTGAGTTCACCGTCGATTGAAAAATTAGCACTTTCAATTTTCTGTGCTGAATAATTTCTGATTTTGAAATCCTGGGCCGATAAAGCAATTACAGTAAAAGTGAAAAGTAAGAGCAGCGCATTCCTCATAAAAAAGTGGTTTTGGAAGTAAGACT
>DYSZ01000328.1 GCA_020726265.1 Draconibacterium orientale | reverse complement strand
TTTTAATCAAAAAAACATACACAGTTTATTGTTAATCTCGCTGCTGAGTAGGAACCCGAATTTACCCACAAACTCGGAATGGAACAACCCAACCTCTACTGGCGTCCGTCGATTGCGGTTTGTGGGCTCGATTTTTACACTGGCGACCTCTTTAAAAAATGGAAAAACAAATTGCTGGTTGGCGCTTTGAAATATGAGGAAGTCAGGTTACTTGATATCGAAGGCGATTGTGTAATTCACGACGAGGTAATTTTGAAAAATCAGGGTCGTGTGCGAGATGTGCAAACCGGCCCCGATGGCGCAATTTATGTGGTGCTCAACGACCCGGGCACTGTGCTCAAACTCACGCCTTTCCCAGAGAAATAGTAATTCTGATTATAAAACGGTTATCCGGGCAATCAGGTTGTTGTCGTGTTCCAGATTCATTTTTTTGCGCAGCCTGTAGCGGTGATTTTCGACACCCCGAACTGAAATACCAAGTAGCGGGGCAATTTCTTTCGACGACAGATTCATACGTAAATAAGCACACAAACGTAAATCGCCGGGAGTAAGATCGGGAAACGAAGTCTTCATTTTTGTAAAAAACTGCTCGTGTGCCCGTTCAAAATTGTTTTCGAAAATCTGCCAGTCGTCTTGGTTTGAGATATTCTCATCAATTTTTTTGTTCAGATAGTTGTAGTATTTATCAGGATAACGGCTTCCCAGTTCAGTTTTTTGTCTTTCAATTATTTCTTTCAGATTCATGAGGAATTCATTCTTTTTGATAATCGACATGGTAGAACTTGCCAGTTCCTTACTTTTGTGCTCCACCTCGTTGGCCAGTTTTTCATTACGCAGCCTGATCAGTTCTCTTTCGCGTGCCTCGTGCTGCTCCTGTACTTTTCGCCGGGTCTGCCTGATTCCCCAGTTTCTGAAAAGCAAAAGAATAATAACAAACAAAGCAGTGTAAATCAAAACAGCAGGTTTGGAAGAATACCATGGGGGAAGAATTTCAAAAGAATAAGTAAAAGCCTGACTCTCGTGATTCCACAAATCCACTGCTTTAACTTCGAGCTGGTATTTTCCAGGCGGAACACGTTCGAAATTGAATTCAGGATTGTCAATTTTATCCGACCAGTCTTCTGATAATCCTTTTATAAAATAGGTATAATTAACAGGTTGTCCGTTCAGATAAGGAAATGAGAGACGGAAACGCAGATTATTAAAATTGAATTTTAAACTTATCCCCGACGAATTTAACGGCAGTTGCAATAATTTATCATGGTTGTTATAAACCGAAATATCCCTGATTTCCGGTTTATAATTTTGAAAAACAGCCATCGAATCGTTGATAGATGCATCCA
>DYSZ01000327.1 GCA_020726265.1 Draconibacterium orientale | reverse complement strand
TTTATTGCAGCCCGGTTTGGACTGGGGTTGGGTGAGTCGGGTAATTTCCCTGCAGCCATAAAAACAGTGGCTGAGTGGTTTCCCAAAAAAGACAGAGCTTTTGCAACCGGAATTTTCGATGCTTCAACAAGTGTTGGCGCTATTTTAGCTCCATTTATTGTTGGGGCCATTGTTACAGTGGATGGAAAAAACTGGCAGATACCATTTCTTTTTACCGGTATTTTAAGTGGAATATGGGTATTTTTGTGGTTAAAAACCTACAAAAAACCGGAGGAACATCCTAAACTCTCAAAAGCCGAACTTGATTACATCAATAGTGATTCGGCTGAGGAAAACACAGAAAGAATTCCCTGGATTAAAATGTTGCCTAAAAAAGAAACCTGGGCATTTTCGCTTACAACAATTACCGACGGAGTTTGGTGGTTTTACCTGTTCTGGGGCGCTAAATTCCTTGCTGAACAGTTTGACCTCGATATCAGCAACATCGGGCTTCCGTTTCTTGTAATTTTTCTGATGGCCGATGCTGGTAGTCTTTTAGGTGGATTAGGTTCCGGCGCACTTATCAAAAAAGGATGGTCGGTTAACAAAGCGCGAAAAATTACCCTGTTGGTGTGTGCAGTTATTATTCTTCCCGTAATGTTTGTGCCAGTAATTACAAACAAATGGCTGGCTGTCTTTCTTATCGGTTTGGGTGCAGCTGGTCACCAGTCATGGTCGATAAACAGTTATACGCTTGTTCCCGATGTTTTTCCAAAAAAAGCAGTTGCTTCGGTAATTGGGATTGGTAAAATGGTGGGAGTTGCAGTGGCAGTTCTGGCCGATATTGCATTGGGTTCAGTACTCGATACTGCCAATAATTCGGGTTATTTCTGGGCATTTGTTATTGCTGGTTCTTCCTATCTGGTAATCCTTGGTTTTGTTCATATGCTCATGCCCAAAATGACTCCAATGGATGATGAACTAAAATACATTAAATAAATCAGTTAAACAAAACCAACCAATAAACAATCGAATTTATAATGTACAACTTCAACAAAAGAACAATAAAACAAAATGAGCGGACGAAGGGATTTTATTAAAAAAAGTGCACGGGCTACCGCCGGAATAGCGGCAATCGGGTACGGATTCGGAGTAACAGATACAAATGCCTCACCGGCAAAAGAAACGTTTGCTACCCCAAAAAGAAAGAAAGTTGCAATTGTGGGAACAGGTAACAGGGGCGCAAGAACCTGGGGAGTTCCTGTGATTAAGGACTTTAGCAACAATATTGAATTTGTAGGATTATGCGATATAAACCATAAGCGAATTGAGGTAACAAAAAAAATGATGGGGATTGAAGTTAAATCCTATCACGCCAACG
>DYSZ01000326.1 GCA_020726265.1 Draconibacterium orientale | reverse complement strand
AAGTGGTACAAAAGTCGGATTATCCCGAATATCCAACCCGATACAAAGCAAGTTTGAGATACATGAAAAGCAGCAGCGAATGGGTGTTCGAGCAATTTACAGTAGGTTCGTCGAGTTACCTAAATGTGCCGGAACCGAACCAAACCGAGATGCTTAAACTACTTAAAGAAAACCTTTCTGTTTGGATGAGAGGCGATTACGATCGCGCAGTGGGAGAAATTGAAAACCTCAAATTTGCAGCCGATCCCGATTGGTATTTTCGCAAACCTACCGAAACGGCGTTTTATATTCACGCCACTTATTCCGAAGTTAGCTCGTACACCGAAGTGAGCAAGACCGAACACGTGTATCGTATTACTGCAAAACGTACCGACTTAAAATCGCCATGGGCTGTTACAAGCGGCAGCGAAAAATCGGATGCCCGAAAATTAATTTCGAAAACAAAACATACTGAAGCCGAAATTAAAGCGATGAAGTCTTTGGGCAAATTAGCCGAAGAGCAATTGGCTGCTGCCACAATGAATGGCTTACCCAAAGTGCCCGAAGCACCAGTTTTTCAATCAGAGCAACAATTATTTTATTACTTGCACGAGCAATTGCGTCATGCCGCCAATGGACCTACTGCCGAGGCTTACTTAATGACAGTGGTCGATGCCTCGTGTTTCGAAGACGGTAGTACCGTGTTTTTCAAGGCTTACCACGCCGATTGGATCAACTATGTGGTAGCCAATATTGAAGCCTATAAAGCCTCGTACTGCGACTACCCCGGCGTTAAACATCAGCAATATGGCTATATAGAATTTTTGAATCGTAATTTCACTTCGTTTATTTCGATGACCGCCAAACCAGCCGGAAATACATGGAAAATAACCGATTTCCGATTCTCGGCACAACCGCAAGCCATTATCGACCAAATGAAAAACGACAATTCGAAATGCCAGAGCAAGCCCGATTTAACAGTCAAAGAAAAGGTTAAATACCAAATTGGCGATAAAGTTACAGTACAATTTTCGAACGGTGCTCGCCCATGCACCATCGACAAAACAGACCCCAATATGGATACACGTTACTTTGTAAAAATTGACGGTGATGCTTCCGGCAGAGGCTATTGGATTGACGATACTTTTATCAGTAAACGATGAAATAGAGCTGAAAGTTGAGAGTTAAAGGTTGAAAAGTTATAAGTTAAAAAATTTCGAGTTGAATCGGACTTGAAGTCGAAAAATTAGGACTTAAAATACATAATGTTAAATACTTAAATAACTTATAACTCTCGATTTTTAATCTTTAATTCTTAATCATTAATTTAACTTTTGCAAGCTCCAATTACCCTGCTTGCAATAGGGTTTTATAATTGACTA
>DYSZ01000325.1 GCA_020726265.1 Draconibacterium orientale | reverse complement strand
TCCCAAAAGGAAAGGGTAACCGGTTTGAGTGCCCGGATTTATTGCCCAAATGTTGTTAAAATCCCAATTCAGGAAATTTGTTTGGTCTTTCATCTGAGCCGTAGTGTTTCCTGTTCCTGCGGCAGAGCTTGGCTGATTAGATGTTTCGATATCCCAATATGAATTGTTTACGGTACTTGAACCGCTGTATCCGACCAAACCGCCGACAGATGTGCTTTTCGTGGCACTTACCTGACCGGCGGAATAGCAATTCGAGATTGTCGAACTAATTATTTGGGCAATAAGTCCGCCCACATAATCATAGCCGGAAACGGAAGCAAGAGAATAGCAATTTGTTGCGCTTCCCGAGGCATTTTGTCCTATCAGCCCGCCGACGCGGGAAGTTCCGCTTACACTGCCGGTAGAGAAACACCCGGAAACGGTAACAAGCGGGTCGCCGAGTCCCAAAAGAATCCCCGTATAATACGCTCCGCCGGTAACTTGTGCATTCGTAACACCGAGATTGGAAATTCGTGCGTCATTCGCCTTTCCGAACAATCCGACGAAGTTCGAAGCCGTTCGGTTAATAAACAAACCGCTTATAGTGCGATAATTCCCGTTGTAGTTCCCTTGAAACGATGAGGTTTCGTTACCGATTGTTGCAAAACCCTGCCCCGAATTCCATGCAGAAGTTTCCGAAGCGTTTATATCAGCGGTTTGCACAAAATAAGTACCTATCGCCCATGCCGACGGCGTTTCGGAAAGCCAACGTAAATTTGCGAGGCTTGTAATAAGATACGGGGCGGAACTTGTTCCGGTACCGGAGGGCTGTTCGGCAACTGTTTGAGCTTTCAGGTTTTGCATCGAAAACGACAGCAATACCAGCACGAATACGAGAGTAATTTTTGACATAATTCTACTGTTTTAAGTTTAATTTGATTTGAGATGTTGAAAAAATGACAATCACTTATTCACATTACAAAAGTAGAATATGCGTATTTATAAAGAAAATTTTAAGAGACTGAAAAACACTACAAAAACACTACAAGGATTTTGGGGATACTTTAAAATATTTTGTGTAAACTCAAAAATTTACAAATCAATTTATTTTACATTTTTTATCAAATATTGTATAGTAACGAACAAAATTATTTGTAAATTATGGTTTTTGTAAACATGCCATAATCAAATCATTAGTTCGTTAATAATTGACAATTAATAATTAACCATTCCTTAAAAAGCCCTTACAGCCCGAACACGCATATACGAGTTTTTCTGCAAATAGTACGTATAGCCGTCCGGGAAACTGACGTACCAAGCAAAGTCGATCATAATTTCGGAAGAACTCCAATAAACACCGGATAAACTTGCACCGCTGTTTAA
>DYSZ01000324.1 GCA_020726265.1 Draconibacterium orientale | reverse complement strand
GTGCCGACCACTCATATTCCTATATATTAGCGGATGCCCTTCTCCTTTGTCTGCGGTCAGTCCGTCAACTGTCGTAGGTAAATGTTGTCAGACTAATGATTATAAAACAAAAAAGCGGTGGGGCAAAGCCACCACCGCTTTCCTTACTTTTTGGGTTTGGGCGGATTGTTGCCCGCAGGACCACCAGGGTTACCAGGCTTTGTGCTTGGTCTTGGTAACTGAACTATTGTTTTTTTAGCCATGATATAGTATTTTGATTATGCCTCCTTTTCTGCGTTTCGGCTTCCGCCCCCTCGGTTTTGATTGGACTTTGGGTAAAACCAAGAACTTTAGTTAACCGTTGTCCAGTTGTAGATGCCGCCTCTTGAAACAAACTTTGAAAAGTCGTAGCTCATTTGCTGAATAGCAAGTCTTGCCCCGATGGCTAAAATTGGTTTGCTGTATGTGTGTCCGCCTGTTGTGTTGTCGTAAAACCTGCCTGCTGGGTCAACCATTGCATAAGAACCAGTCATTTGATTGTTACTCTCGGGAACAATGCTCGTAATGTCCCGAAGTCCGTTGTGATTGTCAATGAAAAGTTGAAACTGGTCGTCAGTTATTTTGAAGTTTTCAATGTTCAAGTCGTTCTGTCCTTTCATTGGCAATACTTGAAATAGTTTCCACCGTTTTGGTTTTGCATAGCGAATTAAATCGCTCAAATTCTCAGTGCAATTTTTGCTATTTACAACGGTGTTTATTTTCAGTCCGTAACCGTTTTGCTTTACACGTTCAACAAGCGAAGTATAATAGTCAAGTTGCAAAGGTGTCTTGCCCGAAATGGCTCTACCAGTCGCAATGTTTGTGTCAGAGTTTAAGCTGTCAATACTAACGGCAATCCAGTCAAGGTGCTTTTGGTTGGCTTGTAAAAATCTGTCAGTGAGCTTGCTGCCGTTGGTTACAATCATTGTTGTAAGTCCTGCTTGCTTGGCTGTTGTAATTAAGTCAGGAAGCCAAGGGCACAGAGTTGGTTCACCACCTGCGAAAGTGATTTTTTCAAAACCAATTTCTGCAAGATGAAGGACTACTTCAATTGCTTGTTCTTTTGGTAAATGTCCCTTTGGTAAAATGCTGTGCTTAACATCTTGAAAGGTTGCGAAGCAAAACTTGCAACGCATGTTGCATGGCTCCCATAAATGAAAATTGACTGCTGGTATCATTTGCTTTTAGTTTGATGAAGCAAATGTCGATTAAGTTAGCGGGGCTGTCTATTAGTGAGCAATGAAAAACTGTTTGAAGTAATAAAACGGCATTTTGGAGCAATAAAAGCCGATTACTTTTTGAAACGACTTACATCTTTTCGGAAGTTTTCAGAAACTGGAAGTTTT
>DYSZ01000028.1 GCA_020726265.1 Draconibacterium orientale | reverse complement strand
GATGCTCTATCGTGCCTGGCTGATCAAAAGTTAAATACTGCTGAGTTGTAACTAATTTCGAAATGCAACGCAAAACAAACAATTATGCCTATTTTTGATAGTATCATTTGATAGTATCAATCATTACATTGATGAAACCACCGTATGAAATAACGAATAAGATTTTAAACTTAATAGCTTCTGTTTCAGAAAAAATAGGAGAGGTAAATGCGGCTCATCTGAACAAGCCGCCAACCGAATTAAGAAAAATAAACCGGATTAAAACCATTCAGTCGTCGCTTGAAATAGAGGGCAACACCTTAACTGTAGCGCAAATTACCGACCTGTTGGAGAACAAAAGAATTCTTGCTCCCGCAAAAGACATCTTAGAAGTAAAAAATGCAATCAACGTTTATAACAAACTCAATACATTCAAAGTGTTCGAATTAAAATCGTTGTGCAAAGCGCATGCGATTTTAATGAAAGATTTGATTGAAAATCCGGGAAAACTAAGGACTACTTCTGTTGGAATTGTACAGGGAAGCGACATCGCTCACATTGCACCAACTGGAGAAATGGTTTTTCCGCTGATGACCGACCTTTTTAAATACCTCAGCAACGACGACGATTTAATGCTTATAAAAAGTTGTGTTTTTCATTATGAATTTGAATTTATACACCCGTTTTTGGATGGAAACGGAAGAATGGGGCGACTTTGGCAAACTTTAATTTTGAAGGAATATTCCCCGGTTTTTGAATTTCTTCCCATTGAAAGTCTGGTAAAGTTAAAACAGCAGGGGTATTACAATGTGTTGGGAAAATCGGACAAACAGGGAAGTTCGACTGTCTTTATCGAATTTATGCTAGAAATTATAAAAGATGCTCTGGAAGAATTATTAAAGGTGCAAAACATCAGCATCAATAACAGCGACAGGATATTAAATTTTAAAGATATCGTTGGCATGAGCGAATTTTCGAGAAAAGATTATTTAAGAGCGTTTAAAAATATATCGCTTCCAACAGCCAGCCGGGATTTAAAAACCGCAGTTGACGGTGGAGTTATTGAAAAACAGGGAGATAAGCGAACCACAAAATACAGGTTTAAATAAATTGGGCGAAAATAAAACCAAGGGAAAAAATTATAAGGATTGTTATTTATTTCCCCTGTTTTCTCAGGTTTTCAAGCCGTTCGTTTTGCAACAATGCTCCAAATTGCTGTTCAAATCCGTCGAGCGGTGCTTTGGCCGGAGCCAATTCTACCTTGTGGTTTTCGTCGAGAAGAAAACATTGGGGGAACGACCTGATTTTGTACTGAGTTGCAAATTCTTCATTTTCATCCATCAACTTCACCCCGGGAACCTGGTTTTCAGCAAAGAATTGTTTAATTAGCGCTTGTTCAGTTTTCCGCAGGATAATAAAAATTTCAAGGTTTTTCTGAAATTTCAGTTCAATTGCTGACAGGTATTTCAGGTGTTCGCGGCTCACGGCCATTTCGGAGTCGGCAAACAAAATGTATTTGTATTTTCCTTTGGTGGAGGTGGTGCAGGTTTTTGTGCCTTCCAGATTTCTCAGGCAAATGGCAGGTGCTACACTTCCGGCTTGCAGGTGGGTTATTTTCCCCGAAATATTAATCGCTGTTTCGCGGATTACAAGGTTCTGATGACCCGAAAACTTGGTCGATTTGATGATTTGCTGAATGGCAGTTTTCGAAAAATCGCCCGAGTACCAGCCGTCGTGCAACATTTTCAGCATAGCCAGATCGGCCATATCGCCTGTAAGTTTGTATTTTGTTCGCAGGTGGTCGGCCAGAAACTGCAGGTTTTTCTGGTTAACAGCTTTTTTCAGATCGGCGCCTTTCACCGATTTGGCATCGAAACTCAACAGTCCTGAAAATGTTTTGTTGAAAAGATCGATGAAAGCCGGGTGAAACCAGAAATGTGGTTTTATGTCATTAAAAACTGTGGAATAATCGCCTGGTTTAAAGCGAAAAGCTTCCACTTCAACAAGTTTCAGCGAGAAGTTTTTATGCAGCAAAAAAGTTTCGTTTTTTACCGTTCCAAATTCTTTATCGAGTTGAATGCGAACCGAATCGTAATAGGACTTTAACTGCCTGAAATAGAGCTGGTCGAAATATTTGTCGGTGAGTTGGCCCAATTTTGACGAAAAGGCTGAGACCTGGTTGTTGAGTTGCGTTTTGTTCCCGGTGGCAAACCAGAATTTTACCGGTTCGAAATAGGGATTTTTCTCATCGGCAAAAGTTTTTTCTCGTAAGGGTGGCAACTGAATTTTAACAGTTTGTCCAGGTTCAAGTAAAAACAAGCCGCGGTAAATTCCAAAATCGCAGAAAACAAATTGAGTATTTTGTACGTCGATAGTTACTGATGCTTTGCCGGTTTTGTCGGTTTCGAGTGCAAAAACCTGTTCTGTAGTTTGCGAAACAGGGTCGGTGTAAGTCCAGAAAACAAGTTTTTTCCCTGCATATTTTGGGTTATCGCAGGTAATGGTAACTGGTGCTGCTGCTGATTTCAGCGAGAGAATAAGTAATGCTGTCGCTGCAAAAAGAAAGATTTTCCGACGTTGGATGAAAGAAAAAAATGGTTGAAAGGAAACCGACATTTTCAAAGCTATTTTGAGTTCAGTTTAAACTCATTCATATCAAGATTCTTTGGCAGAAATTGGGTGGCATCGCCGCCGTGCAAAACAATGTCGCGGATAATGGTGGCATTAATCGGGGTGTGTTCGGGCAGTGTAAGCAGAAAAACGGTTTCAATTTCGGGGTGCATTTTTTTGTTTACCTGCGCAATGGCGCGTTCGTATTCAAAATCGGCCGAAGTGCGCAGCCCGCGCAGGATGTAAGCCGCGTCAACTTCCTTGCAAAAATCAACCGTCAGCCCATCGTGAATCCTTACTTCCACCTTGTCGATTCCATCGAAAACCTGGTTAATCCATTTCATTCGCTTTTCGATATCGAAGAAAGATTTTTTGTTCACATTGTACCCAATCATGATGATGATTTTGTCGAACAGTGGCAGCGCGCGGCGAACAATCGATTCGTGACCGATGTGAAAAGGATCGAAAGATCCCGGGAAAATGGCAATCCGGTTCATTGATTTTGATTTGTTTTAATTGATTTACTTTCGTTATACAAAGTTTCAGGATCGATGTCTGCCTCATTCGGCCATTCCACAGTATCAAAACTCTTTCTTACCGACCTGAAAAGCGAAATGTCTTTTAGCTCCTTAAAAATACCAAGGTCAAGATAAGGTTTCATATCAAAAATCCTGACCTCATCGTTATTAAAAGTCAAAATCAAAGTGTAATCTGAAGTTGGAGCGACGCTTTTTAATTCACGATTCATAAATGCAATTTTAGTGGTTCAATTTTAAATTGTTTCTCTCCATTTTGACACAAATCCCAATTTGCGAAAAGCTCTTCTCTGTGGATTTCAATCTAGGCCAAAACAAGTTTCATCTGTTTCGCTGGAAGATTTCCGGCAATAATTTCGCCATTATCAATTGAAACCGACGATTTAAAATCCTGGTAATACACATGAATATGTGCCGGTTGGTGTTCTGCCGGAGCATAGTACATTCTGATAATGATTCCATAAAACATTGATAATGTTGGCATATTTAAAACGATCTTTACAAAAATAAGGAAATTAAAAAACATATCGGATACAACTGGCAATGAACCTTATTACAAACGATTGCTTAAAAGCATTATTGTAAGCAGAATTGATTCGAAGCCTACTGAATTTTTCTTCTTAATAAAACCCATTGAGGCCTATTTCAGAACAATGAATTCAGTCCAAATTCGTTTAATTTGCTACCGAAATAAACCATCAATTTTGAAAAAAGGGTTTGAAAATATACTGTGGATTTTTGCTTTTCTGATTATTGCAATCACCTGGCTGACCGGGCTTTTTATCGATACCACCGGCGATTCGGGATTGTATTCAGCCATTGTAAGGCAAATGGTGGAATCAGGCGACTGGTTTAACCTGAGAATCAATGACCAACCCTACGACCAGAAGCCACATCTTTTTTTCTGGCTTGCCGGAATTGGCGTTCAACTCTTTGATAACAACAATTTTGCTTTCAAACTGTTCCCGTTTTTATATGGTTTATTGGGAATTTATTTCACTTACCGGCTTGGCCGGCAGCTTTTTTCTGAACAGGCAGGCCGATTTGCAGCTTTGGTAGCCGGCACTTCGCAAATCTTTTTCCTTTATTTTTTCGACATGCACACCGACCTTGTTCTGCAAACCGGTGTAACACTGGCTTTGTGGCAATTGACTGCATATTTTCAAACCAAAAAACCACTGAATTTTGTTCTGGCTTTTGTGGGAGTTGGACTGGCAATGTTATCAAAAGGTCCGGTGGGAGCGGTTTTACCATTTCTTACTGTGCTGATTTATCTGCTTGCTGAGAAAGATTTCAGGCAACTTTTTCACCCAAAATGGCTTTTGGGAATACTGATTGTGCTGGTTCTGATTTCCCCGTCGCTGTTGCATTTGTACAAAAGTTTCGGGGTGAGTGGATTGAAATTCTATTTTATCGGCAACAACATCGGGCGGATTACAGGTGAATTGGCGGGATCGAGCACCGATTATCTTTTTTATCTCCACACTTTTTTGTGGGCTTTTCTGCCTTGGACTCCGGTTGTAATACTGGCGCTGGTGAAGATGGCAAAAACCTGGAGGAATGAGTTCATCCACAAATCGTTTGCAATCGGATTGATTGGAAGTGTGATGGCTTTGTTGCTGATTCTGAGCATTGCCAAAGGGAAGGCGCCCAACTATTTTCTGATTACTGTTGCTCCGTTTTCGGTTTTCGCTGGCTGGTGGCTGGCTGAATTTATCCGGTTAAAAGGACAAAAATTTTCGCAACTCATCGCTTTCCTTGTAATCATTATTGCCGGAATCAACCTGTTTCTCAATACAAAACTTTTTCCTGAATTGGCCTATTACCAAGGTGGCCGGCAGGTTTTAGAACTTTTCGAAACCCATAAAAAGCCGGATAACAAGCTTTATAATTTTGTTCTGGAAGATTACAACCTGTTTTTTTATTCCGCCGATAAAGTTGAAAACATTGAAAACTGGGAAGAGTTTTACGAGGTTGCAGCTACAAAGGGAGCCTGGATTTACACACACGAATCAAAATTGAAAGATATTCTTTCGATGAATTATAAAATCGATACTGTTTACCAGATCAGGCAACGGGGAATGAATGAGATTAACCTTGAATTTTTAATTCCTGCCACACGGAATCAGGCGTTAAAATCAAATTATTTAATTGTTACAGGGGATAAACAAGAGTAAACTCTTTGTCCGAAAAAGATTCCTCAGTCGCAAACTCCCTCCTGTACATATTTGAACTTGTCATTCCGACGAGGAACAAGGAGGAATCTGTTGTAAATTGTGCTGAACCTCCTGCAATTAACCCCAGGTTAAAACGTTAATTTTGAAATTTGCAATTACGCATTTTGAATAACAAAGGGTATAATTATATCTTTGGCAAAAATTAAGAAAATCACCCTGATTTGATGGAAAATCAAAAGAAATTATCGATCGTAATTCCCGTGTACAACGAGGCAAAAACCATTCACGAAATCCTGAACCGGATTATTGATGTTGAGCTGCATTATGGTTTCAGCAAAGAAATTATTCTGGTTAACGATTGCTCAAAAGATAACTCGGGCGAAGTGATTGAAGCGTATATAAAAAATCACCAGCAAACCGAATTGAAACTTTTTCATCTGCCTGTGAACATGGGAAAGGGAGCTGCGCTGCACCGCGGAATTGCCGAAGCAACGGGCGAATGTGTTATCATTCAGGATGCCGACCTTGAATACGACCCGCGTGAGTACAACGCCTTGTTGAAACCTATTGCCGAGGGGAATGCCGATGTGGTTTATGGCTCCCGCTTTTTGGGCGGAAATCCGCATCGCATTTTGTTTTTCTGGCATTCAATCGGAAATAAAATGCTCACCATGGTTTCGAATATGTTTACCAACCTGAACCTTACCGATATGGAAACCTGCTACAAACTTTTTAAAGCCGATGTGATAAAAAACATCAGGTTAAAAGAAAACAGGTTTGGTTTTGAGCCCGAAGTGACGGCAAAAATTACCCGGATTCCAAAAATAAGAATTTACGAAGTGGGTATTTCGTATTATGGCCGAACCTACGAGGATGGTAAAAAAATTGGATGGCGCGATGGGTTGAGGGCATTTTACTGCATTGTGAAATACAATGTTTTTAGCCGCTGAAAGGCAATACGATCAAAACAATGAAAAACATCAAAGAGAAAAAACTTGTGATTGCCGGTTTAATGATTGCCGGTTTTGTTTTTGTATTGCTGGCTTTTCTCACACCGGTAGCTGAGGGTGGCGCTGATAATTACGCACACTTCAACATTGCCCGCTGGGCATTCAAATATCCGCACCTTTTTCTCGATCATTGGGGAAAACCTGTTTACGCCATTGTAGCTGCGCCTTTTTCGTTGTTTGGTTTTGTGACGGTGCGAATTTTAAATTCGGTTTTAGGACTGCTTGCCGGCTGGTTTGTTTGGAAACTGGCTGAAAAGCTAAAGTTTGAAAATGCCTGGTTTGCCGTAGTGGGAGCAGTTTTTACGCCTATTTATTTTGCGTTGATGTCAACAGGAATGACTGAGATTATTTTCAGCCTGATTCTTGTTTTGTCGGTTTACCTTTTTATGAGCGAAAAATATACTGCTTCGGCGACGCTTGTTTCGTTTCTGTTTCTGGCACGCACCGAGGGTTTGGCTTTTGAACTACTTTTTCTGATTGCTTTACTTATAAAAAAGCAATACCGCGCGATTCCGCTGTTAGCGACAGGTTTCCTTGTTTTCAGTTTTATCGGGTTGGTTTATTATTACCACGATTTCTGGTGGCTTTACAACAAAAGACCATACGCCACTGGCGGCCCAACAGTTTACGGCCGGGGCGACTGGTATCATTTTTTTGTTACGATGCCAAATTACCTCGGATACGTTGTTGCTTTTCTGCTGTTCATCGGTTCAGGTTTAATGGTGTACGATTGGTTTCGTGAAAAATTGAACTTATCAGGTTTAGCTTTTATTAAAATATTGCTTATTCTCGGCACCTTCTGGGGATATTTTTTTATTCACAGCTATTTGTGGTGGAAGGGCGAAACATCGGCCGGGCTGCAACGCGTGATGGCAGGTGTATCACCAATGATAGGATTAATAGCACTTTCAGTCATTGAAAAGGTAGCTGAAAATAAAATCGTCAAAAGAATTATCATACCGGTACTGGTATTGTTTTCGGTTATTATGATGTATAATGCCGGACGATTTTATAAACGTTCGATCGGGTACGATTTGAGTGCCGAAATACTTAATCGCGCCACTAATTGGCTTGAACAGTCAGGCTCTCTGAAGCATAAACTTGTGATGCACAATCCATATTTTTCGTTTTCAACTGAAATCGACGCCTGGGATAATAATGTGGTTCAATACGGTTTCAGCAACAACGATGCTCCGGAAGAAGGTTTGCCCGACAGTACAATTTTTATCTGGGATGCTCATTTTTCAGCTCATGAGGGTGGTCTTCCGCTTGAAAAAATCATGAACAATCCGAATTTCGAAGTTGTTCAGTATTTCGATCCGGTGGTGCCATTCAAAGCTTTTGGACTCGATTACCAGATTGTAATATTCAGAAAAATTGTTCATGCAGGTAAAAACAACATTCTTTTGTTGGAGTATCTGAAAAAAAATGAAATTGAAAATGGAATTTATTATGTGGAATCATACGATTTTGACTCAACAGTTCCGGTAGAAAATGTGAATTTGTCGTACATAAAATTTGCGAATGATTCAACCAGAGTTTACTACGATTTAAATGGCGTGGAGTTCAGTCCGGCTTTCCACATTAAAAAAGAGAGTATTGAAAAAGGAATTGAGAATAAATTCAGGGTTTCAGCTGATTTTTATATTGCCGATTCAATCAGCCAAAATCGGTTACTGATGGTTTTTTCAGCTGAAGTTGATAATAAATCCTATCATTATGTAACTGCAGATATTGACGAAGAAATTGTTCAAAACAATGAATGGATAAAAGCAGGGTTTATTTTTACAGTGCCCGATGATCTGAAACCAGGGACAATAATCAAATCTTATATTTGGAACATGGATAAAAAGGCAGTTTTGATGGATAATTTTAAACTCGAAATTGCGAGACAGGCAGGAAATAAATTATGAGCGAAATACTGGGTAATTCAAAATATGGCACTGATACACTGGAAGTGATTTCGGAAGCAGGCCATTTTAACCGTTGGATGTACGAAACCATAAAACCACACTGTAGTGGTGAGATTCTCGAAATTGGAAGCGGAATTGGTAACATCTCACAGTTTTTTATACATGATGGAGCTGCTATTTCGCTGAGCGATATCGAAAACAGCTATTTTCCGCGGCTGAAGGAAAATTTCGGGAAATACCCGAATCTGCAGGCTATGTACCGCCTCGATTTTTCAGATAAAAAACTGGAGGAAAACCACCCCGAACTGCTTGAAAAGTTTAATACTATTTTTGCCTTGAACGTGGTGGAACACATTCCCGACCATGTTCAGGCCATGCAAAACGCCATGAAAATGCTTAAACCCGGTGGCAAAGTTGTGATTCTGGTTCCCGCTTTTCAATGGTTATACAATGGCTTCGACGAGCAGCTTGACCACCAGCGCCGTTACACTCCAAAGTCGTTACGTACATTGCTTGAAGGCGCAGGGTTTAATGTGGTGCACCACCAGTTTTTTAATTTCATTGCCATTCTGGGCTGGTTTGTTTCGGGTACTATTCTCCGCAAGCGAATCATTCCGGGCGGACAAATGCGCTTTTACGATGCACTGGTTCCGGCATGGAAAATCATCGACTTTTTTACACGGCGACTGGCTGGTGTTTCGGTAATTCAGGTGGGATTAAAAGAATAAACCGGATGATAAAACTAAACATTTCTAAAACAGCCATTGCACTGCTGATTTTTATTTGTGCCTGGTATGGTAAAAACCTCGATACATGGGGCAAAAACAAAGTCATTCAGAACGATGTAATCATGTATTACGCCTACCTGCCTGCAACAGTTATATTTAACGACCTCAATTTTGATTTCACCAAAAACCTGCCCACCGATTTCGAAGGGCAAGTCTGGTTGCAAACCACCCCATTCGGCAAACCCATTTTGCGAATGACCATGGGAATGGCTATTCTCTGGAGTCCTTTTTTTCTGATAGCGCACGGAGCCGCGCATTTGCTGGGTGTTTCAACACTCGGGTATTCTTGGCCTTACAGTTTTTCAATTTTTGTGGCGACCCTGTTTTACCTTTTTGTTGGGTTGTTTTTTCTGCGGAAAATTCTGCTCCGGTATGTTTCGGAGGCGACCACCGCTGTAACGTTGATTCTGGTAGTGCTGGCAACCAACGTCACCTATTATGTAACTGCCGAGCCCGGCATGACCCATGTTTACAATTTTGCCCTGATTTCAGCTTTCATCCATTTCTCACTGAAATGGGTTGAAGTTCTTACTCCCTCTCCTTCGGAGAGTCCCGAAAAATCGGGAGGGGAGAGGCTTCCGATTTCGATTATCCTTGGTTTACTCGCCGGACTGATAGTTTTAATCCGTCCGGTAAACATTCTGGTTGGTTTATTTCCTGCTTTAATCGGAATAACTACGGTAAAACAATTGGGTGACCGAATTACAAACAACTGGAAAATGATTTTGGTGGCAGCTGGTTTTGCATTTCTTGTTTTTGTTCCGCAAATGATTTACTGGAAGGCCCAATCAGGTCATTTTCTTTTTAACTCGTACATGGACCAGGGGAAATTTTACTTTTTTCAGCCACAGTTAATCAATGGGTTGTTCAGTTTCCGCAAAGGCTGGCTGATTTACACTCCGGTAATGATTTTTGGTTTAGCCGGTTTTTTCTGGATGAAGAAACGTTTGCCCGAATTGTTTCTGCCTGCTCTGGTTTTTGTTGTATTGAATGTTTACGTGGTTTACAGCTGGTGGTGCTGGTGGTACGGTGGTTGTTACGGCTCGCGCCCTATGATTGATATGTACGGAATTATGGCGCTTCCGCTGGCTGCATTTCTCGAAAAAATATGGACGGGCAAAAATTGGATCAAAGTTCCGGTTGCCGTTGTATTGGTGGTGATGCTCTGGCTCAACCAGTTTCAAACCAGTCAGTACCGAACCTCGCTTCTCCACTGGGACAGCATGACCAAGGAAGCGTATTTTGGTATTTTCGGAAAGAAAACCTGGCCGGAAGGATATGACAAGATGATTAAAGTGCCTGATTATGAAAAGGCGCTGAAAGGAGAGAAAGAGTATTAACGACATAATTTTTTATCAATATGTTTTCAAAGATATTGAATAACAGAGTGTTTGCTGATATACTATTTATTACTGTATTACTGATAATGGTTTATGTTTTCGGATTGAACAAAACCATGTTTGAACCTCCGCAATCGGTTCATATCTGGCGTCAAACCAATAGCATATCAATGGCACAGAATTATTACCAGGATAATGCAGCATTTCTTGAACCTGCGGTTCATAATCAGTGGTGCGATGGCGGATATTCAGGGAAAACCGCCGGAGAGTTTCCGATTGTTTATTTTGTTGTTGCAAAAATCTGGAAAGTTACCGGGTATAATATATTTATTTTCAGGCTGGTACAATTACTTATTTTGTTTGCGGGATTATACCTGCTGTTCAGAAGTTTGCAATTCTTATTTGGAAACCGACTTTGGGCGGGGTTTGTCAGCTTGTTACTTTTTACATCGCCAATGGTGGTTTTTTATGGCCCTAATTTTCTCCCCGATGTACCAGCCCTCTCGTTTGTGTTTATTGGCTGGTTTTTTATTGCCATATTTTTGCATAAAAGAACCCCGGCAAACCTCTGGCTTTCTGCCTTGTTTTTCAGTTTGTCGATGTTGCTGAAAATTACTTCGGCTTTGTCTTTCCTTGCGTTTGGTGGCTGGGTTTTGTTCGAACTTTTTTTCCAGAAAGAAGAGAAGCGCATTTTCAATTTTAAACTGGCTCATTTCATTCCCTTTGTTTTGGTTATTCCTGTTGTTGCTGCATGGTATTGGTATGTTGAGTATTTCAATGGCCTTCATGGTGGGCAGGTTTCATATCACGGCATCTGGCCGGTTTGGGAAATGACCAAGGAACAATATTTAAGGATAATTGATGCGCTTAATAAAATCTATTTCAAGGAGCTGTTTTTGCCATACACGCAATATCTCACGCTTGCTGTTTGGGTGTATTTGCTGGTAACAATAAAGAAACTCCCGCCGGTTCTGAGATATTTTATTATTGTTTTGCCTATTGGTATGCTGGTAGAACTTTTACTTTGGTTTCAGGTACTCGAAGGGCATGATTATTACACAATAAACTTACTTGTGGTTTTTGTTGCAGTTTGGGCAGTTTTTTTCTATTCAATCAGGCAAACAAAGCTTATTAAGAATCCCGTTTTTTATGCAATCGGAGTTGGTTTCTTAATTTTCAACGTGGTTACATGCCAAACCCGCATTGAAACACGATATACAGGTTGGATGAATAGTATGTATATTGACCGGATGAAAGCGTTGACAGAAATTGAACCGTATTTTAATGAACTGGGAATTACCCACGATGTGAAGGTTATTTCTATTCCTGATTATACGATTAACGCGTCGTTGTTTTACATGAACAGAAAGGGTTACACCGAATTTGCCAGCGATTTCACAAACCCCGAAACCTTTTACAGCAGAATTGAACAGGGTGCAAAATATTTGATTGTAAACGACACAACGATTTTGCACAAAACTGAAATCCAGCCATTCATAGTTAATAAACTGGGAGAGTTTAAGAATATCTGGGTGTATGATTTGCGTGAGATAAAAAAGCCCGAATGACTACTCGATATTTCCAACAGGTTTGTTAAAATTCAATTCATAAATAACCTCTGTTGTTGCAGGGTTTCTGTACAAAAGCTGGCTTTCGATATTAAATCGGGTAGTATCTTCGCAATGTAATTTGACTATTGTTTTGTCAAACAAGGCCTGTTCATCACGTTCAACATACAAATAGGTTTTGCTACCCGAATTTATGATTGAATCAGCATTGAATTTATGCTTCCAGTATTTCATTTCATCATTCCATGTAAAGTAGCTAAATGCCCGGGGGTAAAGTTTTCCCAGAACATCGTTGTACTCGGCTCTTTTCTCGTTATTGGCCCAAACCTGACTGTAAAAAAGCGTGTACTCGATAAATGGCGACCCATAGTTTTGCGAAGTGATAATTTTATAACTATCTTTTTCAAGTGATTGTGCTATGTGCCAGGTGGGCATCCGGTTGGCAATGTCGTTTCCCATAGCTTCAGTTTTCATATTCAGCCAAAAATGGTTATACCCGATATTTGAGATTAACAATAACACAATAAGCAAGTTAACAGTCCAAAGTGTTACTTTTTTTGGATAAATCTTTCTGATAATCTCTGCAGTAAGAAAA
Source organism: Draconibacterium orientale (assembly GCA_020726265.1). Taxonomy (GTDB): domain Bacteria; phylum Bacteroidota; class Bacteroidia; order Bacteroidales; family Prolixibacteraceae; genus Draconibacterium; species Draconibacterium orientale_A. Next base: position 16,992 of record DYSZ01000028.1, on the reverse strand, counting down.
ACCATGAGCGGAGCGAGCATCAAAACCGGAATAAAATACCGGTGTGCAAAATGCTTTCCTACAAGTAAAAGTTGAATCGCAATGGTAACTGCAATTGCAATTCCTGCAATCAGCAGTTTTTTGTCAGCTTTTTTCCTGAAAATCGCGAAATATCCAATCAATGCAACCACCAGTGTAATCAATACATAAAAGAATCTTTTTTCAAGATTGTACATCTCGCGGATGTTGGATTTGAATTGCTGAATGTCAATAATGTTTGCTTCACCTTTTCCGTAAGTGCCGCTGTGCATAAAAAGGGTTTTTATCCAACCCCAGAAAATATCAAGTTGCAGCGTTACCGGAAATGCGATAATAAAAAACATCAAAACTGTTGACCCAACAAAAACAAGTTTGCTTTTCCATTGTGGAATAATGATAAATGGAATAATTAAAACAGGAACAAACGACAATTTAATGGCCATTCCAAATGCCGAGAGAAACGAAAAAGTGAGAATCTCTTTCATTCCAACTTCTTTCTCTTTGGCATATATTCCAATAATCAGTACTCCCATTATTATCACCGGGAAAGGCATCATCAGTTCGGGTGCAACCCGGCCAACAAGGTCGTACCAGATAATCGGTAAAAAAATGGAGGTTTGAAGTAACACGGCATAAACCAAATTCCCTGTATATTTAAAAACTTTCCATCCGGCAAATAGGAGCAAAATAGTGGTGAGTGCAGCAATTGTCTGACTCACAACACCAATGTATAAATCAGGGTGGGTAAGTACATCTTCGAGAAAAGGAGTTGAAACTGAGCGGATATAGTAAACAATCCTGAAAACCAGGGCAACAAGTAATTGAAGTGGCGTTCCGGGGTTGTCGATGTGGCCTACTTTTATAACTCCGTCGGCAACTGTAAGTCCGCTCATAAAATAAATATACTCGGGGTCGCACGAGCGTAGTGAAAGGTTACCAAGCAAACTACGGAAATAGCTTCCGACAATAAAATAAATGAAAGGGAATATAAAAAGCAGCAACTTCGGATTTATAAGGAAATTCAACTTTTTTAATTTCATTATATATTTCTTTATTCGTTTATTTTCAATTCGTTAAGCAGTGGTTCAGTCATTTTAGTGTCGAAAATAGTTACAACCAACCCCCCTTCAAAGGCTACACTGTCGGTACGGGTATAAATACTGTCGATATAATAAAAAACCAGATTTTCCGGATCGATTGCTGCGGTGTTGTTTTGGTATAAAGCAATATGTGGAGGATGTTTTTTATCAATGATCTTTTTAACATCATCCACACCCCAGGTGCGTAATATATTTTCTTTTTCAAGATTGGCTTCGTAGTCGCTCACAGCACCGAAAATATCCCTGTCGTAATGATAAATAAATTCAAGGTCTGCCCAATGTGCATATATAATAATACTTGTTGTGCTATCCGTTCGTGAGTGGATAAAATCGGTAGTTTCCTTAACATGACGGGGAGCGAAATCACCGGTGAACATCCTTGAATACATAATAAATAGAATCCCAAGACTCACCAGTGGCCCAATAACCCTGATCTTTTGGAACAAGTAATTTATTGCAACTCCAACGAACAGGAAAAATCCAATTGAGTTGAAAAGTATATACCGATTGGTGAACATGGGAATTTTATATGAAACGAAAAACATTAATGAGTATGGTACGACCCACCAAATGAGTAACAAAAAAACACCTTTAATCTGTTCCTTTTTTGGCTTTGTAAACAGGGCGAAAATTACTCCAGCCAAAACAATAAAAACGAGAACTTTTAAACCTGTACCTGAATTCATAAACCATTTTAACTGCTGAATATATTCTGATGAGGGGGGTGGAGTTACCCATGTGCTGTCTTTCGAAATAAGGAATTGCTTAATTAAAACCGAAAACATGGGTATGTATAAAACAGTAGTTGAAGCGATTGCAACAATTGTTTTTTTCAGAAATTGTTTATCTGAAAAATAGAGAAAACTAACCACAAACTGAATAAAGATAACGAACCAACCAAAATAGTGTCCATAAACAAGAACCAGATTTGATATTATCAACCCGGCCAGATATCTTTTCTTTTCAGGATTTTGTTGTAGTGAAAGCAAGTAGTATAGCGATGTTGCCGTTGCAAACGAAAGCATTGAATAGGTACGGGTGTCGCCGCCAAAAAAGAAATGATAAGTCGATAAAATAAACATTGTGGCTGCTGTAACTCCACCCCAAAAACTAAAAAAGCGTTTTCCAATAAGATACAAGAAAGAGGCAGTGAGTGCATTAAACAGTACAGGTAAAAGGCGTACAGAATATGCATCAATGCCAAATAATTTTATCCAAAAATGTAACAGAAGCATAAATAGGGGTGGATTTGCTTCATTTTTAGTCGGAAGCTTCAGAATATTCAGAATACTTTCCTGCGCATGAAAAATTGTAAACGGTTCGTCGAGGCAAATGTCACGGGAGCCAATGTGCAGGTATTTCCAAATAAAAGCAACCAGGAAAAAAATCAGCGGGAGTATGAGACTTTTGACAAAATCAACTTTTTTTTTTTATCGTTGGATTCTTTTAAATATTTGATATTGGAAACACCCCATTTCTGTAATCTGAACTGAACCGAAGTTTTCAGCACGCCCAACGCATAAATGGTGCTGTTTTTCAGGTTGATGCTCGAAGCGTCGTCGAAATATTTAGTAGGGCAGGTAATTTCGGCAATCTCAAAACCGGCGTACCAGATTTGAGCCAGCATTTGGTTGTCGAACACAAAATTATCGGAGTTGGCATTGTAGTTTACCGCTTCCAAAACTTCGCGGGTAAAAGCACGGTACCCAGTGTGGTATTCCGAGAGTTTGGCACTCATCAGGATATTCTGAATCAGTGTCAGTCCGCGATTTGAGATGTATTTTATCATTGGCATTCCACCGGCCAGCGCACCTTTACCGAGAATACGCGAGCCTAAAACCACATGGTATAAACCGCTGCTCAGCAAACTTGCCATCGCCGGAATCAGTTTTGGGGTGTACTGGTAATCGGGGTGAAGCATGATTACGATGTCGGCGCCAATTTCGAGCGCTTTGTTGTAGCACGATTTCTGGTTTCCTCCGTAGCCTTTGTTTTGTTCGTGAACGATGATGTGGTGAATTCCAAGTTGTTTACTCACTTCCACAGTGTTGTCCTTGCTGCGGTCGTCAACAAGAATCACTTCGTCAACAATGGTAAAATCGATTTCGTTGTAGGTTAATTCGAGGGTTTTGGCAGCATTGTATGCCGGAAGAACCACCACCACTTTTTTGTTGTTGATCATGCTTTTGTTTTTTCGAGCCGTAAAAATAGTAAGAAAACGGAAAACGAACGAAAAGATTTTGTAATGTACCAAAAAGAAAGGCCGGTTTTTTTCCGGCCTTTGCTTTAAAAATCAATTATTCCCCCATTTGAGCTATTTCTGCTCAATTTTCGATTCAAATTTTTTAATTGCCAACTTTATCAACTGGTACGAAACAACTATCAGTACCGGCCAGCTGAGCATCCAAATTATAGGTTCTATGTACATAATTCTAATTTTTAAAATTCCAAGTTCCAAATTCCAAGTTCCAAACTCCAAATACCAAATACCAAATTCCAATCTCGTTAAACTTGTGTTTTGTTTTTTTGATATTTGGAATTTCATCTAATAAACATGCGATTCTTCCTGCATTTCCTCATCGGTTATTTTTTTGCGGTTGATTGCCCTCCAAAAATACACAATGTAAGCCAGCACAAACGGAATGAGCAGCGAAACATAACTCATTGCTATAAGTGTGAATTTGCTCGATGAAGCATTCTGAATGGTGAGCGACGACTGTAAATCGTAAACCGACGGGTAAAATGCGGTGTTATGAAAACCTGCCACAAAAAACAGCGCCAAAACTGTGAGAACTGTTCCCGTTCCTGCAAAAATAAATCCTTTCAGGCTGTTCATAAAAACTGTTGAAATGATTCCCCAAAGTACGCCAACCACACCAACCAATAGAATCATAAGCACCAGCGGCATTTGCAGCAGGTTGTGCAGGTATTTGAATTTTTCCATCGAAACAACACCGGTTTCAGCGTTTACAGCAAAACCTTCTTTCAAAATAAGCCAAATAAGAAAGTAGAGAAAGAACACAAGAAAGAGTGCGGTATCAACAAGCATCTGTTTTCTTGAACGGGTAACAATTGTTTCGTTGTCCACGGTAAATATGAAGTAGAGCAGCCCCAGAATTCTTGACAAAAAGAAAACTGCCAATCCCAATGCCACATTGTGAATGGTAAGCACAGCTTCCAGTCCGCGGAAAGGAGTTTGCCATTGCACCTGGTTCATGTCGTTGAGCGAAAACATGGCACCGTTGAAGAAAGTTCCAACTGCGGTTCCGATAAGAATAGTTCCAAGTAACCCGTTGATTACGAGAAAAATCTCAAATGTTTTTGCACCCAAAAAATTAGACGGTTTTTTACGGTACTCGTAAGCCACTGCCTGAATAACAAACACAAAAAGAATGGCGTACCACACCCAGTAAGCGCCGCCAAAACTGGTGGCGTAAAACAACGGGAATGAAGCAAAAAATGCACCCCCGAAAGTGACCAGCGTGGTAAAAGTAAACTCCCATTTTCTTCCAAGTGTATTCAGAATGATGGTTTTTTCGCTTTCGGTTTTCCCGATGGTGTAAAGCAGTGTTTGTCCGCCCTGCACAAACATGAGGAACACAAACAGCGCGGCAAGCACCGAAACCAGTACCCACCAGTATTGTTGCAAAGCAAGCATCGATAAATTTTCGAACATAATTTGTTTCCTCCTTTTTTAATGTTTTGAACCAATTTTAATCTGACGGAACATGATTTTTAGTTCGGCAATCAGCAAAACCGTAAACAACACAGCAAACAGCCAGAATGTGAGCATAACCGAACCCGAACTGATTTTTGTCACTGCTGAAATGGTAGGCATCAAATCCTGAACCACCCAGGGTTGGCGGCCAACTTCGGCCACAATCCAGCCTGCCTGTTGAGCAATGTAGACCAAGGGTATTGAAATTATTGCCAGTTTCATAACCCATTTTTTCTTCTCAAAAGTGCCTTTCCAGACATAAACTAGGGAAAGGATGAAAAGAAGAATAAAAAAGAAACCAAGCCCAACCATGATGTGGAAGCTGTAAAACGTGAGCGGAATGTTGGGAATCAGGTCATTAGTGTCGGTGAAATAACCGTAGCCAAAGTATTTAAAGTTGTTATTCTGAAATTCGGCGCTGGTAAGTTCAGTTTTCAGCGCAGTTGCCAGCGAATCATTTCCTGCCTTTTTTGCTTCCTTGAATTCTTTCAGTTTTGTGATGGCGACTTTTCCCCGTTCAATTTTTTCGTTGGCCGACATGTAACCATATTTTTCATTTCCGTTAATCAGGTCGTTTACACCCGGAACAAAAGCATTCCAATCGAGAAAAGCCATGTATGACAGGATGTTGGGGATTTCAATTTTCATGCTGAAATCCTTCAGGTTTTCGTTGTTCGGGTCGGTTTCCGATGACGAAAACATCCCGATTGCAACCAGCCCGGCGCCTTCACTTCCATTGTACAAACCTTCGAGGGCGGCAAATTTCATGGGTTGGTCGTTGGCAATGGTACGGGACGAGTTATCGCCAGTCCAAACCAGGTAAACCGACGAAAGTAATCCGAAAACAGACGCAACCACAATACTTTTTTTAGCCAGTTGCAATTCACGGTTCTTCAGCAAATACCAGGCTGAAACTCCGATTACAAAAACCGAAGCCAGTACGAAACCCGATGATGTAACGTGAAGCCATTTATCGACAGCAGTTTGTGAAAAAAGCACATCCCAGAAGTTGTTCATCTCATTTCGTGCTGTTTCAGGATTGAAAACCATTCCCACAGGGTTTTGCATCCAGCCGTTGGCAACCAGAATCCAGAGTGCCGAAAGATTTGCCCCGATAGCGGTAAGCCACGTGGCCAGCAAGTGGGTTTTCTTTCCTACTTTGTTCCAGCCAAAAAACATGATGGCGATAAAAGTTGATTCCATAAAAAAGGCGAGAATGCCTTCGATGGCCAGCGGCGCTCCAAAAATGTCGCCAACAAACCATGAGTAATTCGACCAATTGGTCCCGAATTCAAATTCAAGAATGATTCCGGTGGCTACACCAATGGCGAAGTTAATGCCAAAAAGCGTCATCCAGAATTTGGTAATTTTTTTCCATTCCTCATTGCCGGTTTTCACATACAAAGTCTCCATAAAGGCCAGAATGAATGTGATTCCCAGTGTCAGCGGAACAAAAATCCAGTGATACATGGCTGTCAGGGCAAACTGTGCCCTCGACCAGTCAACTAAAGAAGCATCTGCAATTTCAATCATAGCGATTTATTTAGTATTAGTAATTTCCTCAAGTACATGCCAACTTCTTTCTTCATCGGTCGAAAAATTAGTTTTCAAAAAGTTGGGGAAAAAGAAAATTTTCAGGATAACAAACATGATGAAAAGTTTGATAAGGATTATAATCCAAACCTGGCGCCCCCAATTGCTCATGTTTTGAAAGCCGCTGAAGTAGAAATTCCAGATTCGGGCTATTATCTGAACTAATCTGAATCTCATAAACAAAGATTAAAATGAAATTTCTTCGAATTTAATCAATCTCAGTTTACAAGCAAATGTTTAAAAAGATTTTTAGTTTAATTTGAATTCCGGTGAGCGCATTCCCCACAAGCTCTGCTTTGGGGTAAGCGAACAAAGCACAAAAAAAACCTTTACGGAATCGGATTCCTCGTCAGCTTGCTGCGAGGCGTTTCAATTTGCCGGCTGTACGTGTTACAAAAGTGGCAAAAGCTACTACCGACACTGAACTTATTGGCATTAAAACAGCAGCAATAACAGGCGAAAGCTGACCAGTGAGCGCAATTGAAACGCCAATCACATTGTAAAAAAATGAAATCACAAAACTGACTTTAACGATATTCAGCGCAGTTTTGGTAAACCCGATAAACCGGGCTAACCGGGCAAACTGGCTGGCTTCGAGCACAGCATCGCTGGCTGGGGAAAAGTGGTAGGCTTTGTCGGCCACGGTGAGCGCCACATCGGCTTGCATCAGCGCACCTGCATCGTTCAGCCCATCGCCTGTCATCAGGATGATTTCACCTTTTTGCTGCAATTGCTGAATAAATGCGGCTTTGTCTCCGGGTTTCTGGTTAAAAAGCAGGTTCCCTGGTTCAAAGTAAGCTGACAAATTTTGGGCTTCAGCATCGTTATCGCCCGAAATCAGGTATAGTTTAAACCTGCCTTTCAAGGTTTGTAAAACCTGCTCAAATCCTTCGCGGTACTGGTTGGTAACCATAAAATGTCCTTTCAGATTCTCGTTTACCGACACAAAAACCACCGAGCTTTTCAATTTGGCAGTTGTGGTTCCGCACACATATTCTTCCGACCCGATTTTCAGATTTTGTCCGGTTACTTTACCAAAAATTCCACGGCCGGCCACTTCAACAAAATGCTCGGGTGCAAAATATTCCATATTAGTAAAACCGGCAGCTACCGCATTGCTCAGCGGGTGTGTCGATTGCCTGACAAGTGAATAAACAGCGTCTGATTCATCGGGAGTAAGCGGCTCGCCTGAATAGGTAACCCGGTTTTCGTTGGGGCGGGTGAGTGTCCCGGTTTTGTCGAAAACCACCGAGGTGATGTGCGACAGACGCTCAATGACATCGGTATTTTTAATGTACAACCCGGAACGCCCAAAAATGCGCATTGTACTTCCGAATGTAAACGGAATGGAAAGCGCCAGTGCACAAGGGCAGGCAATAATTAAAACCGAAGTGAAAACGAAAATGGCTTTGTGCAAATCGCCCTTCAAAAACCAGAAAGCAAAACCTGACAGTGCAATAATAATAATGATGATGGTAAATCGTTGTCCGATTTTGTCAGAAAGCGTTTTCAGCGTATCAGTGGGTTTTTCGTAGCTTTTGTCTTGGTTCCATAGTTGGGTGAGATGGCTCTGGTTTACCGCTTTTTGAACTTTTATTTTGATGATTCCGCCTATCTGACGGCCTCCGGCGTAAATAAAATCGCCCGGTTTTTTTATCACCGGGCTCGATTCGCCGGTAACAAAACTATAATCGATATGGCCTTCGCCTTCAGTTAAAACCGAATCGGACGGAACAAGTTCTTTGTTGCGGATAATCAGAATATCGTCAACTTCAATCTTTTCAAGCAGAATACTTTCCTCGATCTGTTTGTTGATTTTAGTGACAGCGATGGGGAAATACGATTTGTAGTTTCGCTCAAACGACAGCGCCTCGTACGTTTTGCTTTGAAACCATTTTCCCACGAGCAAAAAGAAAATCAACCCCGAAAGACTGTCGCAGTAACCTGCACCGCCAGTATAAAATATCTCCCAGGTGGTTACAGCAAAAAGCACAAGAATACCCAGTGCAATGGGCAAATCGATGCTGATGTATTTTTTGCGGATGTTTTTGAAAGCCGAAATGTAGTAGTCGCTGCCGCTGTACAAAACTACCGGAATTACAAGTATGTAGCTTAGAATACTCAGCAACGACTGCAGTTTATCGTCGAGTGGACGGCCATTAAAATAGGCTGGCAGGCTGTAAGTCATCACATTAATAAACACAAAACCGGCCACCCCAATTTTGTAGAGCAGTTTTTTGTAGCTCTGCCTATCATCGGGTTTGTCTTTCATGCTTTGCGAAAGGTCGGGGATATAATGTATTGAAGAAAGCAGTTCAACCAACTGCCGCAACGTAATCAGCGATTCATCGAAGGTAACATCCACCTCTTTTTTTGTAAAGTTTACAAACGAGTGGCGGATTCCGGGATTGAGTTTCGAAAGGTTTTCGAGTAACCAGATACACGATGCACAATGAATAACCGGGATAAAGAACCGTACTTTTGAAATGCTTCCTTCCGAGAAAGAGATCAGCTTCTCTTTAACTTCGGCATTGTCTAAAAAAGCATATTTGTTACCAAATTCGGTGGTTTCAACTTTAATTCCGGGCGACTCTTCAAGTTGGTAGTATTTGTAAAGTTTATTTTCGTTCAGCAACTGATACACTGTAAGGCAGCCGTTGCAGCAAAATTTCATTTCGTTCCAAATTACGGGGCTTTTCCCGCAATCGGCACCGCAATGAATGCAAGTATTTTGGTTAATATCCATCAGTTCAGTAAATCTCATTAAAACGAAGTCATAGTATTTTTGTTCTTAAAAAGATTGCTTCGTCGTGCCTCCTCGCAATGACGGTTTCGAATGTAATAAAAGGGGATGAAAGAAGTGGGCGGCAAAGCCGCCCACTTCTTTCATCCCCTCAGTTTAACAACCACCGTCATTGCGAGTGAGGAAGAATGACGAACGAAGCAATCTGTATTTTCATTAAAAACTTATAAAATGGAATGTGACAAATCCTGCCACTCTGTGTATCTTTTTTCAATCAAATCAATCTTCCTCTGTTTTTGTTGAGTCGGCAGCCGCTGGTTTCTGGCAACAGTGGCAACTGTCTTTCGGTCACTACCATTGTATCTTTTCCGGTGAGGTTATTTTCGAATTTCTGTTCAATCATTTGTTTCTTTGGACTCAGGTAAGGGATTCCCAGATCGAGGCCGCGCAGAATAAACAGCAGTCCAACAACAACTACCAGTACCGGAATCAGTTTATTGATGCGGTTGCGCAGCGCCAGTCCCATCATATTTCCGGCTAACGAAATACCCAGCATCATCGGGATGGTTCCCAATCCAAACAGAATCATATACAACGCACCTTCCACTGTGCTTCCTGTTCCGATGGCGCCGGCAATGGCAATGTAAACAAGTCCGCAGGGAAGCAGCCCGTTCAGCAGCCCGATAAAAAACAGGCTCGAAAACGACCTCACGGCAAACATTTTACCAATCGATTTTTTGAGTTTGCCAACAAACGAAAAAAGGCTTTTATCTAAATTGTACTGATTGCGGGAAAGCGCCGGAAACAGAACCGAAATAATCATCAGTGCGCCCATGATTACAGAAACCCACTGTTGAAATCCAATCATTTCTATTCCCTGACCGAGCAAACCGAAAAGGGCTCCCATAATCCCATAGGTGAGCGTGCGTCCGATATTATAAAGCGTGCCGCCAAAAACTTTTTGCAGAAAAGTGTTACCGTGCAGCGGGAGCGCAATGGCAATGGGGCCACACATTCCGGCACAGTGAAAACTGCCCATTAAACCAAGAACCAATGCTGAAATCAGGATTGTCATGAAGTTGTTGTTTAAGGGTTACTGAATAATTACAGGTTGCTCCACCTCGTATTTTATTCCTTTTGAATACCAGTGAAGTTTCAGGATGTACCTGCCTTTCACCAGCAGGCCGGCAGAAATTTCTGTTTCATTGGCAGATGAATCTAACGGAACCTCGATATCGAGGTTTTTACCTGAAGGACGGTACAACAAAACATTGCCCGAATCGATGGTTAATGCAAGTGCTGAATCGATTGCAATGCACAAACCGGTCTCTTCATAATTCACTTTCACCTTATCAGCAAATGGTTCCGAGCGGCTGACCATGTTCATTTGTTTGCTGTAATCAACCCCTTTTTCGTAATAATCCTTGTGTACAAGGCTTACATCCTGGTTGATGGCAAAAATAATGAATGCCGCCGCTGCAGCCAGAAACAGTATCAAAAAAACAGCTATCCCCGTTCCCCAGTTAAATTTCATATTCTTGATTATACATTATTCCAAAAAAAAAGACTTCGACTTCGCTCAGTCTGACTGTCACAGTGAGCGAAGTCGAACTGTGTTCTAACTATTGTTGCGGACCAACAAAGGTCGTTTTATAATTCTCAAGGAGTTCTCCGTTGTTATAGATTCCGAATACAATTTCTGTTTTATCCGATTTAATATCCTCCTTCGGGATAAAAAGAATAAAGGTTGATTCAAATTTATCCTGGTCTTTAATCGTCATGCTGTTACCAGCCATCTGGATTTTGCCGTTATGCGAAAGCACTTTCATTTCGAGTGCCATTTCGTTGTGGGTTTTATTTACAATTTTAATGTTGTACACATTCGAAATGGTATTGTCGGCATTTTCCTGAAAAAGCAGGCCTGGCGTACGTAAAATGGTGGTTTCAACCACCGGCCGCGTTAACAATGTATAAACAAAAAACGAAAACAGCAGTAAAAGCACTAGTGAGTAAGCTTTGTTACGGGCGTTCCAAATGGTTTTATGTCCTTCGCGGATACCTGCTTCAGAATCGAACCGGATTAGTCCTTTAGGTTTGCCCGTTACCTCCATTACTTTGTTACACTGGTCGATACAGGCGGTGCAGTTAATACATTCGAGCTGTGTGCCGTTTCTGATGTCGATCCCTGTCGGGCAAACGGAAATACATTGATGACAATCGATACAGTCGCCTGTGTTTTTGGCTCCCCGGGGTTCGCCACGTTTGTAGTCGTAAGTAACAACTATCGTTTTTGAATCGAGCAAAACACCCTGCATGCGCCCGTAGGGACAAACCATGGTACAAATCTGTTCGCGGAAATGAGAATAAACCCAATAAAAAAAAGCAGAAATAATCAGGACAATAATAATTCCTGAAATATTTTCGCTGACAGGTTCTTTAATAATTTCGAACCACCGTTCCGACCCGATGAACCACATCAGAAAAATGTTGGTCATCGCCAGCGAAATCATAATAAAAATGACATGTTTTAAAGTTTTCTTTACTATTTTTTCGGTTGTCCACGATCCGTTATCGAGCTTGTATCTTTGTTTGTAATCGCCTTCAATTAAAAATTCAATTTTACGGAAAACCATTTCCAGAAAGATTGTTTGCGGACAAGCCCATCCACACCACAAGCGACCGAATGTTACGGTGAAAAGAACGATAAACAATACAAATGAGAGCATTAAAAGTGCCAGAACAAAAGTATCTTGTGCCCAGAAAATGGCTCCGAAAATGATAAACTTACGGTTGGCAATATCGAGCAGGATAAACGGATGTCCATTGAGCCTTATAAAAGGGGCAACAACAATAAAAAGTAAAAAAATCCAGCTTACTAAAGTGCGGCGGGTGTACCATTTACCCGAAGGTTTTTTTGCATAAACCCATTTTCTTCCGCCTCTTTCGTTCATGTTGATGGGACGGTCGCGGAATGTTAATTCGTTATCATGCATATTTAATGCCCCCTAATCCCCCGAAGGGGACTTTAAAACCGTTTTTCAATTGAATTTTCATACCTTGTTTATTGATTTCTTCACCTTCCCGGCATAGGCCAGGTGGGGTATTTTAATTACATTTTTCGCCCTGTGCAGCTTTTGCGTTGGCCGGGTTACTTCCCTTCAACGAGAGAATGTAACTCGATACTTTCTGAATTTTGTCGTCGCTGAGCTGGGCTTTAAACGGAGTCATTCCTTTTGCCGGAACACCGTTTTTTATCACATTTACCACATCCTGAATTTTGCAGCCATGCAACCAGAACTCGTCGGCGAGGTTTGGCCCGATGGCATTTCCTTCACCGTTCATTCCATGGCAGGCAAAACAGTTCATTTCCTTGTAAATGGTTTTACCTTCATCAATTGAAGCTGCATCGGTTAACAACACCACTTCGCCTGTCGATGGCTGATTCAGTTTGAATTTTTCGTCGTGTTTTTCAGATCGTTTTGCATACTCGGCATCCTGGTGGTCGCCCTGTTTCAGCCAGAAATAGTATGCACCGTATAATATCGAAAAACCGATGGTAATATAAAACATTGCCATAATCCAGAGTGGCGGCGGGTTGTCGAGTTCACCAATTCCATCATAGTCATGATCCATGAGATTCTCGTCATGCAGATCGTTTGATTTATTTTTTGTTGCCATGTTTCCCTTTTTTAATATTATGACCGGATCAGTTCATCCGTTTCATTTTCGGTTAAAATTGAATTTTTTATTTCCTCCACCTCACTTTTGGGCATCCGTAAAGTACGGATGGTAATTACAATAAATAAGGTTACAAATATCAGTAATCCAATGATGTAGTATATCTGGATTCCTTCAATATTTTCCAAAAGGTTGCTTACAATCTTCATTTTTTATTGATCACGGTTAAAACATAACTGGTAAGCTGTGTAATTTGTTTTTCGGAATATTGTGTTTTGTACGCAATCATACCCTTTGCAATATTTCCTTCGGCAATCGAGAGGCAAACCTGAGCCGGCGAATTTCCCTTGATCCACACGGCATCGGTGAGGCTCGGGAATGCCGGCGGTATTCCATGCCCCTCGGGTCCATGGCAAACCGCACAAACTGTACTGAAAATTTGTTTGGCAGCAGCCATATCTTCGGTGCTTGTTAACAAAGTTATCTCTTTCAGATTGACTACTGCAGCCGAATCGGTGGCAGTTAGTGCAGCAGGAGGTGGCATAATGTCTTTGCCCAGTTTATGCATGTATGCAATCATGGCAACCATTTGTTTTGTTGGTGCAATTTCAATTCCCGAGGCTTTCAGGTCTTCAGAAATTGTTTTTGCCTGCAACATCAGGTCTTCAACTGCTTTTTGGTCGTATCCTTCGGGATAGGGTACACCTAAAGTTTGCATTGCCCTTATTTTTGCAGGAATCATTTCAATATCAATTTCTTTTTTTGCCAGCCATGAATATTTTGGCATGATGGATTGCTCATTCATTTTTTGCGGATACATAAAATGGTTGTAATGCCAGGCAGCGTTTTTATACATCGGGCCACCCACATAACCTGCGCGTGCCAAATCAGGTCCGGTGCGGCGCGAACCCCACTGGAACGGATGGTCGTAAACAAATTCCCCGATTTTTGAATATTCGCCATAACGGTCGGTTTCCCAGCGAAACGGCCGAACTACTTGCGAGTGACAGGTATAGCAGCCTTCTTTAACATACAAATCACGTCCTTCGAGTTCGAGTGGTGTGTATGGTTTTACCGAGTCGATGGTTGGTACATTGGATTTGATAAAAATCATTGGAATGATTTCTACAGCACCTCCAATAGCCAGCGCAATAAATACCCAGATTGAAAACCAAACACCTTTTCTTTCAAGCCAGCGATGAGCAGTTTCTGTTTCAGGATTACGTGCCCCCTCAAGTACCAGTGACGGCGCTTCTGATGCTTCATTATTTTCGAACGAACCGGCGGCCATTGTTTTAAACAGGTTGTACATCATAATAATGAATCCAACCATAAACAAAACACCGGCAACGACACGAATTGTGTACATCGGTAATATCTGCGTCAGTGTTTCAAGGAAATTCGGATAGGCCAGAAACCCTTCGGGGGTATATTCTCTCCACATCAGCCATTGCGTTACTGCCGCCCAATATAATGGAATTGCATAAAGTAAAATGGCCAGAGTTGAAAGCCAGAAATGAATGTTGGCCAGTTTCTCGGAAAATAATTTTGTTCTGAAAAGCATGGGCACCAACCAGTACAGCATACCAAAAACAATACCGCCGTTCCAGCCCATCGCGCCAATGTGTACGTGAGCAATAGTCCAGTCGGTGAAATGCGTAATCTGGTTTACCGATTTGAGCGACATCATTGGCCCCTCGAAGGTTGACATACCGTATGCGGTAACTGCAACAACCAGAAATTTCAGTGCTGCACTGTCGCGAACCTTGTCCCAGACACCGCGAAGTGTAAGCAGCCCGTTAATCATACCTCCCCACGATGGGGCGATAAGCATTATTGAGAATGTTACACCCAGTGCCTGTGCCCACTCAGGTAAAGCCTGGTACAAAAGGTGGTGCGGACCGGCCCACATGTATAGAAAAATGAGAGACCAAAAGTGAATAATTGATAGTTTGTATGAATAAATTGGACGGTTAGCTGCTTTCGGCAGGTAGTAATACATTAGTCCGAGGAAAGGTGTGGTAAGGAAAAAAGCCACGGCATTGTGCCCATACCACCATTGTACAACTGCATCCTGTGCGCCGGCGTAAATCGGATAACTTTTCAAAAGCGAAATGGGTAATTCGAAAGAATTTACCACATGTAAAATGGCTACTCCCAGGAATGTGGCTAGGTACCACCAAATTGCCGCATAAATATGCTGCACCCTTCGGACAAGAACCGTTCCGATCATATTCCATCCAAAAGCCACCCAAATCAGGGTGATTAAAATATCGATGGGCCATTCCAGTTCAGCATATTCTTTTGCTGTTGAAATTCCAAAAACAAACGAAAGTGCGGCAAGCACAATAATTAGTTGCCATCCCCAAAAATGCACATTACTCAATGTATTGTTAAACATGCGGGTTTTCAGCAGTTTTTGCATTGAATAATACACTCCGCCAAAAATTGCATTACCAACAAATGCAAATATAATGGCGTTGGTATGCAATGGCCTCATTCGCCCAAAAGTGGTAAACTCCAGACCAAAGTTGAAAACAGGGAATGCAAGTTGCAGTGCAACGATCACCCCAACCAACACCCCGACAATACCCCAAACCAGCGTGGCCAGAATAAACAGCCTTACAATCTTATTGTCGTAATAAAACTTTTGATTTTCCATAAGTTTATTTATTTGTTCGTTTTGTTGTTTGTATTATCTGTGTCCTGAATATCAGGTCTTTCGTCGTCGAAAAGAATGCGGATTGAAGGAGTTTTGCTATCGTCGAACTGACCCGATTTTACGGCCCAGATAAAAGCTCCTAGAAAAATCAAGGCTGCAAACAAACTCACTCCTATTAACAGATAAAATATATTCACTTTACAAATTATGTGGTTATTGTTTTCCCAGTTTTCTGATTTTCAGCAACTGAAAAAGAATGTACCCGATGGTAAGCCAGGCTGCACCGGTAACACCAATGTACGAAAGCAACAACCAAATCGGAATGTTGTCGTTGGTTGACCAGAGTATTCCTTTCTGAATCAGTTTCGGTACAGGTTTCAACTGGCCAACTTTTGCCTTATCAAGCGTAACCACATCGGCAATATAACTGTCATCAAGCGTTACAACGATATTTACAAAACCTTCCTCGTCGCCAATCAGGGTTTCAGGAATGGCAAACACAGCCCGGCCATTTTCATCGGAGCGTACTTTTCCAATTTGAATATTTCCGAAATATTTTTTTGCACTGATTGTGATTTCGGTATTGGGTAATCGGTTAAAAGCGCCGTTAACCATGTATTCGGCAAAAACCTCAACTTTGCGTTCCTGTTCGTTAACCGAGGCAAGCAGTTTTGCTTTGGCAGCCGGTGCATTAACCAGCAATGGCTGCTTTGCCGGATTGAAATTCTGGATGTAATTTACAATCCGCCAGCGGTCGTCGTCAGAAATTGTGGCTTTAAACTGCGGCATTGTTCCGCGGCCGTTGGTGATTTTGTAAAAAATGTCACTTTCAGTATTTTTCTGCATTTTTTCCGAAGTAATGTCAACAGGGGGTGGAACCAACGGCAAAGCGTTATTTTTTCCGGGATCGCCATGACACGATTTGCAGTTTTTAAGAAATAGCTCTTTTCCCTTTTTTACATTGTCGAGATTGTAAGGAAGCGGATTGGCAAGGTTTTTCTGGTCGTCTGGCACAATCCAGTCCTGTGCTGAAACCGAAGAACCCAGCATCAGCAGCGCAATTAGTATATATTGTATTCTTATTTTCATATCCGGTTATTTTTTTTGTTCTTCAGCAAGGTATTTTTTATCGATTCCTTTTTCTTCGGCATATTCCCAAATAGTAATTACAGGGAAAAGCTTGGCCAGAATTGTAATAATCAACATTGACGCAACAAAAGCCAGCATGGTAATGGTTATTTCAATACTACTTGGCGAGTAATGCTGAAAGTCATCGGGTACATTCTGAACAGGTAAAAATGGGTGCTCAAGTGTTGGAACAACAATGATATATCGTTTAAACCACGATGAAATCATTACTACCAATGATATTACAGCAATCGGAAGTGGTTTACGGAAATACCCGAATAACAGGAAAACAATGGGAAGTACCAGTCCGGTAACCTGAACAAGCCAGAACATGGACGAATAATTGCCAACA
>DYSZ01000159.1 GCA_020726265.1 Draconibacterium orientale | reverse complement strand
AAAATGTAGAAGCCTCCCCTAACCCCTCCAAAGGAGGGGAATAAAGAAGAAAAAAATAATTCTCTGTAAAACAAATACTTAATTTAGAAATGAAAAACTAATCTTAATTACCGTAATTATCCTTAGCATGATGGGTCTTAAAGCTCAGGAAACATTTTTCCCCACAAAAGAGGGAATGGTACTCACTTACAAAAACTTCGACAAAAAAGACAAAGTATCGGGCATGATGAAATACACTATCGAAAAGGTAAACATCAGTGGCAGTGATATTGATTTTACTTATATGTGCGAAGTGCTGGATAACAAGAAAATCCTGTAACCAAAGAAAAAACCACAGTAACCTACAATTTCAATTTGAAAAGAGATTAATAATTGCAAAATCTTTATCAGTAAAAACAAGGTAAATAACTTACTATGAAACGAATAAATATTTTTAAATACCTGTTTTTAGCAATTCCCCTGCAGTTGTTAACTTTTATTTCCTTCTCCCAAAACTTCCCATATCAGCCCGACAAACCCGGGAAGTTTATTTTTGATACTCACCTCGACAAATGTACTGGTGTTGATGTAAAAGGTGTTGATGTAACGACTGTGCAAAATAAGCTCATTTCAATGGTTGAATGGGTGCGAATGAACGACCCAATTATTGATCAACCCGTTGGTTTCGATGCTATTGTTGGTTTGACAGCATTATTCTGCGATAAAATTAAACGTCAGGAAGACTTTGGGATGCGAAGTATCTTTGGATTTTCGTTTTATCATTTTTACATTGAAAATGGGGTGTCGTGCAGGGCAAATGGCAATACTTCTCATAGCACAGAAATATTTGTCAACAACCCGATTTATTACATCAGTACCCGATTCGATGAAGCTGAATTTAAAACCGACGACCCGCCACATTTGAAACAACCGCTTGAAAAAGCACGCGAAAATCTCAGAAAATATTATACCACAGCGCCGGTCATCAAAGAATTTGCCCCGGGGGTGAGATTGTATGAAGAAGGAGGTTGGTTTAAAGGAACCTTACTTGTTTTTAACCCCGACAGACCCGAAATCTGGATTCCGGTAACCGTGAAGGAGATTATGGAAGTGAAGCTGGCGTACTACAAAGTAAAACACGAGATTGACAGCATCAATTATGAAAAGATGGTTGCAGTCTGGGCTAAAATGAACTTTAATCCCGACCCCGACCGCAAAATGCGACCGCAGTTGTATCAGGCAATAAAACAGGAATTTGAAAATTTCACAGCCGATGAATTGAATCTTCCGGCCTGGTCATGTCCGAGTGAAGCGTGTGGAATTTCGACGATTAATTCACGCGGCGAAGGCAGAGCCGTGGTAAAATTTAATCCGGCCTGCTGGGACCGCTCACTACCGGTTACAGCAATACAATACCTGTCGTGGCAATACCGGCCTGAAACAGAAGAGGAACTTGAAAAATTCAAACCACGGAACGGTGGACTGACCGATTTTGTGGGATTGTTTTTTAACAACCTTCCGGTTGAGAAATTGGGAGTTTTAATTGATAAAAAATAAACAAAATGAAAAACAAAACAGTCCTTCTTTTCCTGTTGCTGATACTGGCAGAATACCTTCATGCAGCAGACCCAAAATTCTACATAATTCGTTCACAGGAGACCAGAGCAAATGCTGCCTATCTAAACATCCTTGATTCTGAGTTTTTTAATGGGCTTAGAAAAAAATTTCCATGCGCCAGTTCTTTAAGCAATGCCGATGTTAATATTATGTTAGATTTGGAAAGACAAAAAGAGTTACTCGGTGCAGGAGATATGGATCAATTATCGAATATTGCAGAGGCAATGAAAAGCGACTATCTGGTTAGTCTTAGTGTTACAGTTCTTGAAAATACAACCACAATCTCGGCATTTATTGTCAAAAAGGGGCAGGACAAGGTGATCTCCCGGACTGTTGAAAGTGTGCCCACTGACGATGCAATTAATGCAGCTAAAAGAGTCGCAAAAAAACTTATTGATGATTTATACCAATACAATAGCCAGCTCTGCCGCGAAAAAACATGGACAGGAACTATTAAAATTGAACAACACACTAATGAAAAATTACTGAATGCTGATGATTCGGGTAAACCTGGAGGCAGCGTCAAGTCCGATCTTTCTGTCCAGTGCGAGGTCAATAATGATGTGGCTCAATGCACTGTAAACTATTCTGATCAGCTTACCGGATCAGAAGGAAATGCAACTACTGTTGCTTCATGCACCTGTCAAACGGATGTCAGCATTTCTGTTTTCGATGGTAAAACATCCATAAGTGTGGGAATGGTAAAAGCTTATGGCACAAGCAGCGGTAGTTTGGAAGGCGGCGGCGGTTTTTCCTCTGAGGTAACTATACCATTGGGTGGCTGGAGTGTGGATGCCGCCATAGGAACCAACACTCGGAGTGATTCGTCGTCAGGGTTCGTTAATCAGGGTGATCTGACAATTACATGGAGCCTGACTAAAAAATAAATCAGAATCGGAATTGGAGAAATTCAAACCACGTAACAATGGGCCGTCGGATTTTGTGGGAATGTTTTTTACAGTCTGCCGATTGAAAACATGGGAGTTTTTATTCAAAAGAAATAAATCATGAAGAAGCAAATTGTCCTATTTACATTGTTTTGGGGAATAGTAATTGGTTCTTTCGCACAGGAACTTCCCCTCATCATCGACAAACAAGGAACCTTCGAAATCCTTAACCGCACTGATTATGCCGGCCCGGATTGCAGTTTCACTAAAGCAGAAATGACAGCCAACCTGCAGAAAATAAACGAAATGGTGGCCATTGTTCGTAAAAATCAGGTTTTAACCGAAATGAAAGGATTCGATGGCAGAGCTAGAATTTACACCACAGTTGCGTGCCAGAATGAAGGAGTTTATGGAGTTCCGGTACGTTTAAGTTTCGAATTTGCCGCGTGGTTTAAAATGAAAGATGGCAGAGAGGTGCGTAATTTGATTGAACCTCCAGAATGGTCGCTGCATATGAATGTAATTCAACCGGGATGGACTGGCGGTTTCAATCGCAAACCTGACCTTTTTACTGTTCCTGAAAAAAAGGAAACCATTGCGCCCGGTATCGATGTTTACGACGGCGAATGTTTTGTTGTGTACAATCCCGACAGACCAGATTATTGGTTACCGGTTACCGTAAAAGAAGCATTCGAAGTGGCTTACGAATGGAACAAAAAAAACTCTAAGGAAGTGCAATGGGGGATGATGAAAGATATGCTTGAAGCAGAACGTGCAGCATTTTCGCCCGACGACTGGAATAAACATGCAACCCGCAGCGGAATGTTGTCTGGTGTTGGTACCCGCGAAGGTTTCCCTAAAATCATGAAACCAAATCCGGCCTACTGGGACAAATCAAAACCAAAATCCGACATCCAGATAATTACTTTCAGGATGATTACCAACAAAAAATTTCTTACACAGCGCACACAGGAATACCTGAAAGCCAATAGCATCAGCTACCACTGCGCCCGGTTCGAGGAATCACTCGATATGGAATTTGTGAAATCGCTGCAGCCATTGATAATCAAATAAAACAAACACAAGTTATGAAGTTTACTATGCTACTGGTGTTCCTGCTGTTCGCTCAATTAATTGCTGAAGCCCAGCCCGACAACATAAAACGTATTCTTGCCAAAGCGAAATCAGGTCAGGAAATGACAGAAGTCGAGGAAGCCGCACTGGAAAAGTATCTGGATGGGTTGGATAATCAGCAAAATGCAACATCAAAACCGGCAACCGCAGTACAACCCAAAACTCAGGCAGCCGGCAGTGATTGTCCTCCGTTGAAAACCGCTCCGTTGCAAATAGCCGAACTAACCCGCGACAGCTATATTGCACTGGCAAAAACAGTACAGGCAAGCTACGGGCAAAAATCGGGCGACCTGCCCAAGCTAAAATCGTTGCTCGAAACCACCCAAAAACCAACTGATGGCGCTGATATGGGCGCACTTTTCGCCATTCGGGGAGCGGGTTCTGCTTCGGTGTTTGCCATCGCTGCAAGCGCTATCGAAACCCCAACCGATGTGCTTACTGCCAATAATCTGGGTGTGGCATTAAAAGACATGGGCGATTTTTCAAAAGCATTACAGGTTTTAAAATATGCCGACCAACTTAAACCCAATATTGGCCTGGTGATTTGCAATATGGGTTGGGTGTACCGCGAAATGGGCTACCGCACTTTGGCGAAACAACAGTTTGAAAAAGCGCTGAAAGTGGCTCCGGAAATGACTTCGCCCTACCTCGGGCTGGGTTTAATTGCCAAATGCGAAGGGAATATGCTAAAAGCTGAGGAATACCTGCAAAAAGCACTTGCCGGTCAATATTCAGCGGTGGGAATGAGGGCACTGAAACAGGTGAAACAAGCGCAACCACCTAAATCCGAAGGAAAAGGAAATCAGCCGGTTCCATTCGAAAAAGGAAGCGATAGCGAAGTGGAAGTTCCTGATTTGCCGGTAACTGAAGACCTGGCCCAAATGGAACAACAAAAGGAACCACTCGAAAACTATGCCTCTTACCTCGACAGCAGAACACAACAACTGGTGGCCGAGCTGCTATCGGCACAGGCGGTAATACGCAAACAGCAGGAACATGCCATAAAAAATCCGGATAATTCGGTGGTTTTTAACCGCGACTTCGAAAAAGAAATCATGCAGTTTGCCGAAATTACTGATTTGCTTTTTGGCAAAAACAGCAATTACGGACAGGCACTGAAATCGGGAACCAGCTTGTTGGAAAACAACGCCAATTTTCTGATGAAAGATTTGCCTGCGTTGATTCAATTTCAGGAAAAACACCTGCGGATTATGGACGACGATCAGAAACTGGCCTTTGATATGATTCACCTGTATGAGCAAATACCCGGCTGTGGCGAGGATGAAATCTGCAAACAGAAGATTGAGGCTCAAATAAGCAAAATCAATGCTGAACGCGATAAACTGCAATATGAAGCCGAACAGGTCGCTTTCCAGATGTGTAAATTAAATAAAGAAGAGCTGGAGGTTTCGTGTTCAAACGCCTTTAAAAACTACAAGCTGCTTTCCGATGCCCTGCGCGAAGCCATTCCCGATTATTACGCTTACACAAACCCGGTGATTGAGCGGATGTATTCGCCCAGTTTCAATGAGTTCTACAATATTTACCGTGAACTGATGGTTTTGCAGCACCTGAAGGTTTTATCGGGTTATGCTGCAAATATTGCCGATTTAGCCAGTGGTTACAGCCAGTTAAAATGCGTTGAACCTGAGCCGCCAAAACCCCCGGAAGAAATAAAAAAGCCAACACTGACAAAAAAAGATAAAAAAGATTGTCCGTTGGGAGATGGGATAAGTGGCGGTATTGGCGCACTCTCTTTTGAGTTGAGTTGCGACCATGTAAAATTGTCGGGTGGCGAAGGAATTTTGTGGTCGGTTAAACGCGATTTTAACAAGCATGAAACTACCATTTGGGGCGGTGTTGGCGTAAAAGGCGATTATGGCAAAGGAAATGTGAGCGGCGAAGCCACTGTTGGAGTGGAAGTTACCATTGGCCAGGGCGATGTTATAAAAGATGTGGCTTTAACAAGCAGCGTAAAAGCAGGTTTGGGAGGATTGGTTGAAGGCGAAATCAGTGGAAGGCTTGCCATGGAAGGCGGAGCTTCAATCGATTCGAACGCGGGTTTTATAACTCCTGAAATACCTGATTTAGGAGATATTAAATAAAAACAAATAATGTTTTCACAATGAAAAACTGCATTATCTTATTAGTTATTCTTTTGCAGATTATTGCAAAGGCCCAAAACCCATCCACATTTCTTCCCCAAAAGTCCGCCAGCGGGGAAGTGAACGAGCCCATCCTGGTGGTTACGGGTAAAGATAACGGTACTGTTGATGAATGGAGTATGTGGTTCAAAGGTAACGGTACTTCTGTTTATCGTTTGTGTACGCACATGGATGAACCAATTTGGGGAGCCACTCTGCCATATGGACAAGTCAGTATGTCCTCAAAGGAATTGTTCAGGGTTCGGGGAAGCATACTCAATCTGAAAGTGTGGGAGCAACTGCAATTTTATGTAGCTAGTCTCAGTGCAAGTGTGGTTGGCAGCGACGAACACTCCGCACAAACTTATACCATTGGCGATGGCCTTTTCGAGACCGTTTACAAGTCATCTGGCGGTGGTAGTACCAGCAGCGACAAACCTCCCCGCTCCGTTTCAGAATTGCCTCCCAGTGCTTTTGCCCATGCTGTCCTTACACGCACTGCTTCCGGCGCCAAACTGGAGATAGATGGTATCCCGTCGGCCCGATGTGGAGAGGAGTCCCTCAATATTAATTCCATCTCACCAATCATCAAAATCAATATAAGCAATGCCGAACTGGCAACCTGGGACAGACTGGAAAAAACTGTTTCCAATAGTGGACCAGGCTTGGATGGAAACGGAACTTATGCCTATGAAGTGACAGTAACGGCAACTCTGCCCGATGTGGGTGTCGAAATTATTGGATGCACTGAGCTTGGTTTAGAGGAAGAAAGTGTGGTAACAGCAAAAGCCGCTAAAGAAGGTGGAACGTACCGGTTTTGGGCCGAACCACGGGAAATGTTTACCATCCAAACCGATGGTTCATCGGCTACTCTGCGTGGTTCTTCTCCCGGGCGGGGAACTTTGTATGTTGAATATACCAGTGCAGATGGTAACAAAACAGAAGCAAAAAAAGAAGCTCTATGTGTAAGTGTAGAAACCTACAATGATGGACAAATAATCCGGCAAATACCTCTTTTCGACATTGACGGGAAGAAACTTGATGGCATTTTAAATATTCCGGTAGAGATTAATCCAAATGATGCGGCAGATCTCCTTAGTTATATTCCGGCCGACCCCGGTGTATTAACCGCAGTTGGTCTTGGTAATGTTGTTACTTTACAGGGCATTATTCCAGGTAAAACAACAATTCAGGCAACCACCAATTGTGGTGCAACCACCGGTACTGCTGTAGAAGTTGAAGTGGTGAACTGTGACGACGAAACTATTGCCCGGCTGGAACGGATGAAGAAAGCTGCCTTGGAAATATTGATTGACGCCACAAATGAAATGCAACGTGTTGCCGGTTCCCCGGAGTTTGAAAAGGCAAGGGATGAACTGGTGAGCTCGACAAGAGAATTACTTGCAAAAACTGCCCTTACAATTATTGCAAACGGGAAATCGCCAACTAAGGTCATTGAGGTTGCCGCGGGAATTGCCGATAAAGGTGCTGCTTTATCAGAAGTTATTGCCAGTAGCAATCCGGAAGAAATGAAAGATAACATTGGGAAAACTGCGGCAGGAGATTCCTTTGAAAAGATTGTAAAAAATCAGTTTGGTGAAGTTGTTGGCGATCTTTATGGTAAATCTTTGAGTGCCGTTTTTGCTATTGATGAGGTCCAGAAAGCAGCAAAAAAATTTGCCGACAATATGGGCGAAATACTGAAACATGATGATGCAATGGAAGGCCGGATGGAGAATTATGAACAAGCGATGAGGAATTTTGATCGCTTCTCGAAACGCCTGAATATATGTAAGGGTGACACAGAAAGGCCACAGTCTAAAGAACAACCCAAATCCGACCAGTCACCAAAACCATCCGATCCGAAAACACCGAAAGAACCAACTCCCAAACCAGAACCTGCGACAAGTGAGCAACCGAAATCAATGGAAACGAAACCATCTGAACCAACGGCCGAAGACGAAGTTCTTGTTGATCCTGAACCTCCAACTATCCCGCCGAAACAGGTAGGATTGCCTTATGAACCATCAGATTGTGGGTGCGGCAAATCAAAAGATTTGACAGTAAAATCAACCGATTTCTCGATGTTGGGGACTGGATTGAAAAATTTTGGCGAATGCATTGAACAATTCAGAAGCACTTCGCTTACCGACTATCAACAGGCATTGGAAGAGTTATCGGCGCTCACCGAATCACTATCGGCCACATTACAAACCGATGCTGCTGCTTTTCTGGCTAAGACGAAAGAATCGAAACCACAACTCGATGCG
>DYSZ01000158.1 GCA_020726265.1 Draconibacterium orientale | reverse complement strand
AGCATCCCAACTGAGTTCATCCAAAAAGGTGATACCATCGATTACTGGTATATGGGTTTTAGCACCAAACTCAACCTTCGCCTGACTCCCAACATGTTTGAGGTAAAGGTTGCAAATTTCGTCCCATGGAATAAGAGCTGCCAAAGCAATCCAACGGTTTTTGATATTCAGATGCTGTTCAAATGGAGTTTTAAAACAATCTAAGGAAAGCTGCGAGGGCTGACATATAAAGGTGTAGGTGCACACTTTTTTTGCTATTTTCATAAACCCTTGCATTTATATCGCTATAGACATCTAATTATCAAATGAAAAACAGTTCCTCAGCAGACCCAAAAATATACTCGATCAAAAATACATAACCGTTGCCGGGTATCCCGATCCGGGAAGAATTTTTATGGCGGGGATAAATTTTTCATACTAAAATCAGCAAAAAAAAAGGAACTTACAATTCAATCCTGCTTCTGTAATTGCTGGTAAAGTGCAAGTAAAAAGTCGCGGTTGTCGGCAGTGAGGTAATGCATTTCGCCACCCATCCGGTTAAAAGTTTTACAATAACGCAGGTAGTATGCCGGGTTGTCCATCAGTGGTTCGCCATCTTTGTCCCAGTCCCAGTCCGATTCTGCCAAATCAACAACCAACATGTAATGCCTGTCGATGTGGCTACCCCGTTGAATTTCGAGGTTCTGCGACATGGAAAGCGATTTCTCAAAAATCATGGGCGACATCACAGCCGAACCAATCGAAAGGTAAACTCCGTCTTCGAGGTTGCTTACACTTTTCGCGAAAGCCAGAAAGTCGCTTTCCGCTGTGCGACCGATGGAAGCCCCGTGGTTCATAGGATGGTTGTAAATGATGTCGTGCCCGAACATTGGATGACCTGTAAATGGAATTTTCATTTCGTATGCATTTGCCTGAACCGAATATTTCTTGAATGAATGTGGAATATTCATCCATCCCGGTTTCAGGGTGAAACGATTGATGACACCCGCAAAATCGATGGCTGCTGCTGCCAGTTCAGGTTCAGTTTCCATTCTTAATTTCGCACTTTCGTATAAAAATGATATTTCAGGGATGTCGATTCCTTCAGTGTGAATCATTTTACCAACCGATTCACCATATCCCAACCCTTCGTAGGCACCTGCTACCAAAGCCAGATTAATATAAAAACCGGTGTCGTCCCAAATTCCAAACTGACCAAGGTCCACATTTTCACGCACATCCTCGCTTGATTTTCCCTGATAGGCAAATTCCCAGTCGTGGATAATTCCGGCACCATTGGTGGCTAGGTGTGTTACC
Organism: Draconibacterium orientale; assembly: GCA_020726265.1. Classification (GTDB taxonomy): domain Bacteria; phylum Bacteroidota; class Bacteroidia; order Bacteroidales; family Prolixibacteraceae; genus Draconibacterium; species Draconibacterium orientale_A. Next base: position 6,746 of record DYSZ01000158.1, on the reverse strand, counting down.
CAGCCTTCCTTTAAAAGTGCAATTAAAGTAGGTGCCATGCCATTTTTAATGGTGTGCGCACCAAAAGTAAGCATCACCGAGCGGTTTAGTTGGCGTGCTTTTTTTATCCGTTCTACGGTTTTGTTAATCAGTTGTAGCCCCCTGCCGGATAAATTCCGGGGTGATTGTGTAACCGGAATATGGTCTTTTTCGATGTAAACCTTGTTTTTCCGGTCGGCCAGCCGTTTTACTTCCAGTTGGCTCCTGTCGAGTTTTGGATATGGCATTTTATAGATTTTTAGTGTTGAGTACTGAGATTAATAAGAATTTTTTCGCCACGAAGACACAAAGACTCCAAGTATCACAAAGTTCAGAAAACTGATTCTTTAATCTTAGTGAAACTTTGTGCCTTAGTGTCTTTGTGGCATTGCTTCTTCCCAAAAAATTTCTTATTTAAAATTTAACAAATTCAAAAGCTTTGGTAACTGTGAATAATCGGGAATAATCACGTTGGCACCGGCTTTGATGAGCCGTGAACGTTTGCTTTGGTTCAGGCTGTAACGTTTCAATTCGTTGCTGGCAATACCAATTGTAATTCCGCCCCTTTTGCGGGTTTCACGAATTTCAACCGGTCCGTCGCCAAAAGCAGCTACCTGTCCGTTTCCTGAACTTCCGATGGTGTCCAGAATCCTATCGAGAACAATCTTTTTTGCTTCTTTATTCACATCGCCAACTGCACCATAAATACCACCGTCAAAAAGGTGGTCGTAACCAAGGATGCGGGCTTCGTTTTTCACGTCTTCCTCATCGGTACCACTGGCAAGATAAAGTTTCACCCCTGCCTTGTACAGTTTTTCAAGCAGCAATACTGCATTTTTCAGTGTAAAATCTTCCAACGCCAGTTCGCCACGGGTAAGTTTTGCCTCGCGCTCTTTCACCATTTTCAGCAACTCATCGTTGTAGATTGCCTTGTAACCAAATTCATCTAAAATTTTGTCAGCGGAAACAAAACCGAATTCCTTTACAAGGTCCACGAGACCTTTCATCTGCACAAGTGTCTGGATTCCTGTTGTTTTATCAATAAAATCAACTACACGTGTATGTACCTTGTGATAAAGCGCTTCGTCGGCAACCTGAAAATGGTCGCCCAGAATAGCCTTCATCATCATGGGGTGCATAATATGTTCCCAGCCTTCGCGTAAAGTGGAAATCGTTCCGTCGTGGTCAAAAATGGCGTGATGGATATTCAGCGGCAGAGGCAATTCGTTAATAATCTCAATTTCTGTACCGTCCCAATAATGGGCGTGGCGAATATCTTCAGCCAGTTCAGGACTGTACACATAATCGGGGTCGGTGCCAATTTGCAAAATTTCTTCGGGGCTGGCAGTTCCTGTCTGGAAAAGTTTCTGGACAGTTACCCCTGCCACATATGAACCGATCCTGGCAGCTTCTTCCATGCCGTAACCGGCAGCCAGCGCCGATGCTGCACCTGCAAGGTAACTATCGCCGGCCCCAACAGTGTCAACTTTCGAAATAATCATCAACCCGTGAATATCAGTTACGCCGTTTTCATCGACAACCAACGATCCGCGTGCGCCACGTGTGATAAACAGGGGTTTTCCGAATTCCCTGAAAAGTTGCCAGCCGGCTTCTTTTACTTCCGAATAAAGAACCACGTCAGATGAATCCTTCTTTAATCCGCATAAACGTGCTGCTTCGGTATCGTTCATTTTACGGTATGCCCCGTCGTAATAATCGTTGTAATTCCGGCTGTCAACTATAAATATCTTTTCGGGGAAATACTGAATCACCCCCACCAATTCTTTCCTGAAATATCCGGTATGGATACCCGACAAAACCTGTTCGTTGATAATAACCAAATCCACTTCAGGAATTACTTTTCTGAGATTTTGAATAAGCATGTCAGCGGTTTCTTTCGATAGCTGGTTGAAATTTCCGAAATCGATACGCCCCTCTTCAAAATCACCAACATAAGGTTTTGTGTAAACATGTGTTGACCAATCTTCTTCCTGGTAAAGCAGGTTTTCGGGATTAATACCGTTGCGGCGCATAATTTTCACCATTTCAGTACCATAAGGGTCAGTGCCCAGGACACCAAACGCCCGTACATCTCTTACTCCCATGGCAGTAAGATTGTTTGTAACATTCCCGGCGCCGCCCAGCGAATAACGCTGCTGTTTTACCGGCCGTGTCATTTTTCCGGTTTCGATTGAGATTTCGCTTTTCGATTCGTCGATAAACCAGTAGGCATCGAGGCAAAAATCGCCGACCACTGCAATCTTAACCGAACTGATGTCGTTTAGGATTTTTTGTAACTGATCTTTTTTCATGATGTTAATCTTTCAGTATTATTTGTTATTATTTTTTTTCGGAAACATATAAATTGCCATATCTCCGGGTTCAACCACGGTTGCAACGGTATATTCATTTGCAGGGATCAACGACCCATCTTTCAATACCTTTTTCACTGTATCATCGGTATAAATGGTTAGTTTCATTGCATTTCTGAAATCCCTGTTTACAATAACCAGAAACGTATTTTCATCCTTTTCGAGAACAGAAACCACTGCACCTTCACCGTTAGTTTCCAATATTTTTACCGGTTCCGGAAGATCAGACAAATGTTTTGTCCCGTTTGGAATATTTAATCCGGTATGGGCTATTGAAATTACTTTGGCGCCTGAAAATACGCCGGAATAGTTTTGTATTTCGTTACTTACTTTCTGCAAACGGTCGAAAACAACAGTTCGTTTACCTTCTGCATCGAGCGGCGAGCCATATCCCCTGAAACTCCAGTATTCAATTCCCTGGGCGCCATAGGCAAGGTTCACGAATGCCTGCAACCTGAGTTCCTCAAGAGTTGGAATATCGTGTACAAAGGTCTTTTCGGGTTTGTATGTTTTGTACAACTGATAAAAATCATCCAGGGTCGGTTGTTCCGAATCTTCAGAATAAGCTAGGTACGAGGTAGTCAGGACAAACGCCCGGAAAGGCCTGTTTTCGGTCTGATATTTTCTGGCAAAAAACTCCATGTTTTCGTACCACCTCGGATGAATCGCACCATCCACCACAGGGTAAAAATCGAAGGACAGGTAAGGAGCAGGGAAAATGCTGTCGAAGACATTGACATATTCATTGTAATCCAGAGTACCAAATTTGCTTCGGTTTGAATTGATATCGGGATATAGATTGACAAAACTGTAGTGTTTTTCGTCGGCATTTTTTAGTTTTTTATTCCAGTCAGCCAGTTCCTCAAACAGCTGACGGCCGGGTTCATCGCCCAGATAATAACCTTCGAGAGCAGGATGATTTTTAAACCTGTTTGCAATTTTTTCAGGATTTGTTTTCAATTCGGGGCACGAAATCATCAGTTTAATTCCGGCTTTACCAGCCGCATCAAGTGCTGATGCCAATGAATCAGAATTCTGAAAAAAGGCAATATCGATATTTACACCTACATCTTTCAGTTTACGGTAATTCTCCACGGAAATTTCGGATTGTGAAATACCTCCCCACGACATTACAGGAATTACTCCGTTTGACTTTAGCTTTTCCTGAGCATATCCGTTTACAATGAGAAAAACCGCTATTGTACTGAATATAATTTTTCGTTTCATTGTGCTTGCTTTTTTTGGGTTGGGAACATGTAAACCGCCATATCTCCGGGTTCCAGTTCGCTTTTGCTGTTATAGTTTCCGGCAGAAACGAGGGTTCCGTCTTTTAATACTTTTTTCAGTGAATCATCGCCAAAAATGATGAACGGCAAATTTTTTTCAAGACTGCGGTTGACAATCACGAAAAAGGTGTTTTTTCCGTTTTCGAGTGTTGAAACCAGTGCTCCATCACCTTCAGTCTCAAATACTTTAATAGCCTCAGGCAAAGTGGTTAACCTCGCAGTTCCCCTCGGGATTACTGTTCCTGTGTGATTTACCGAAACTACTTTGGCACCGGTAAAAACACCTGCCTGGTTCTGAATCTCTGAATTCACCTGTTTAATCCGGTCGTAAACCACGGTGCGTTTGCCGTCCAAGCCGACGGGTGCGCTGCGTAATCCCTGCGACATCCGGTACGACCAGTATTCCAAACCCTGTGCACCGTAAGCAAGATTGCTGAACATCTGCAACCGGAGTGCCGGAACAGTCGGTTCAGGATGCAGTTCGTTGTAGGAACTTGCAAGTGCAAAAGCCCAGAAAGGCAGTCCCAGTTTTCGCGACTCAGCCGAAACGATTTCCAATCCTTCGTACCACCGCTCGTGAATACCTTCGTTTAAAACCGGGTAAAAATCATACGAAATCTGCTGAACAGGAACTGTTTGAGCTAAATTGCGGATATAATCGGCATACGATTTTGTTCCCAGCGCTTCGGTTTTTGTGGGATGAATTGCAGCAATCAGGTTTACAAAGCAAAAATGCCGGTTGTCGATATCCCTGATTTTTTTTGCCCATTCCCCGAGTTCGGCAAAGTCTTTCTGAATTGGCTCATCCCGTAGAAAATAACCTTCCAAAGCCGGGTGCCCCATGAATCTCTTTACAGTTCTTTCACAATCTGTCTTCAATTCCGGACAAGAAGTCACCATTTTTATACCCACCTGTTTTGCAATGTCAAGCGCTTTTTCCATTGTTTCAGCATTTGGATAATTGCACAGGTTGATATTGATTCCCATCTCTTTCAGTTCTGTAAACTTCTCAACTGTTGTTTCTTCAGCAGGAATTCCTGACCATGCAACGATGGGAATTTGCTTTCCGGAACCAGATTTTTCCTGTGCCTTTAAACTGCCAAGACAAACAATTGCAAAAGCACTGACGAGCAGGATTTTCTTCATTTATTAATTCGATATTAATGTTTTATACAATTACATTTCTGATGTTGGAAACATAAAAACTGCTGCATCTCCCGGATCCAGTTCCATGGAACTTTCATAAGTATTTGCCGGAATAACTGTTCCATCCTTTAATATCTTTTTAAGCGAATCATCGCCAAAAACAGTCAGGTTGATGCTGTTTAAAAAGTCTTTATTTACAACCACCAGAAAGGCATTTTCACCTTTTTCCAAAACCGACACAATTGCGGGCGCCCCATTTGTATCAAGGACTTTTATTGCTTTTGGCAAAGAAGTCAGGCGGATTGTTCCAACCGGAATTTTGCCCAATCCTGTATGCCTGACACTAACTACTTTTGAACCAAGAAAAACTCCCGACAGGTTTTGAATCTCCCGGCTCATTTGCTTTACCCTATCGTAAACCACGCTCCTTTTGCCGGTTACACTAATGGGGGCACCCCGTTGATCTTCTCCTGATGGCGCATTCACCGAGGTTGCCGACCAATATGTGAAATATTGAATACCCTGCGCACCGTAAACTAAATTGCTGTAAATCTGGAGTCTCATTGCAGCAATGGTTTGTGGTGTAACGTGGTCGTTATCGTAATTTGTTGTAAGCGCAAAAGCCCAGAATGGTAATTCCGCCTTTTTTGATTCAGCGGCGATGAGTTCCAGATTTTCGTACCAGCTTTTCGAAAGTCGATCCTTCATCACCGGATAGTAATCGAAAGATACAAACTGAACAGGAATTTGCCTGATGTATTCCTGAACATACTCCTTATAATTCTTTGTTCCCAGTTGCGTGGAATCGGCAAAATTCGGGAACAAATTCACATAACAGAAATGCTTGTTGTCAGCCGACTGAATTTTCCTTGCCCACTCCGACAATTCAGGGAAAAGAGTGATTTTTGGCTCGTCAATAAGATGATAACCTGCAACTGCCGGGTGGTTCATAAAACGTTTTACAGTTTTCTCAGGTTCCTTTTTTAATTCAGGACAGGCAACCAGCATTTTAACACCGGCTTTTTCGGCAATATCGAGTGCTTTTTGCATTTCTTCAGCATTGGAGAAAAAGCTGAGCGAGTGGTTTATTCCGGCTTCCCTCATCTCCTTGTATCGTTCAACGGTTGTTTCGCCTACCGGAATACTGTACCAGGCAAGAATGGGAATTTCCCCCTCAGATATCAGTCTTTCCTGCGAATTTGCAATTCCTGAAAGATTAAGCAAAAACAGTAAAAGCAAGCCGTATTTTTTGAGTTCCATACTTATATTTTGTTTTCGTACAAACCAATTTTGAGTTAACTACTCTTCCAAAAGATTGACTTCCCTGATTTTTCCTTTATTGAGCCGCAGTGTCTTGATTTCGAACGGATTAAAACTTCCATTCCATTGTGTTCCGGCAAATTTCAGATCGATTTTTGCATCGGTTTTAACGCCACTGGTTTCAACACAACGGATAATGATATCGTTGTTATCTTCAGCCGGTTTAACTGCTGAAACCACAATATTGGGTTTATCAGAAGAAAGAAATGAACCCGATTTTGGTAGTTTTCCGCCATGTATTCCCTGGTAAATACTTATGGTTGGTGCGATAAATTCCTCAGCAATCCTCACAATATTCCCATCTTTCCAGGTTTCTTTATGAGGGACAAGCAACATCCTGAATGTTTGTATTCCTTGATCCATCCAGAGATGCTGAGCGCTCATATCCAGTACCCTTGGATTATGATGGGCAAAAGGAGCAGAACGTACAACCGAAACACGCATGTCGTTACCCATTACATTGTACCCGTACTTTGCATCGTTTATTACTGTAAGACCGAAATTGTTGCCATTGCTTTTCCCGGTAACATCGATCCAGCGCTGACCGGGGTCTTCGTCACCGTTGGTAGCACGAACAATATGTCCGTAAGGTGTTTCATAAGTT
>DYSZ01000027.1 GCA_020726265.1 Draconibacterium orientale | reverse complement strand
TCGCTGCCAACTTACCCGAGGCCCGTGTTCTTCTGAGCACGGGCCTTACTTTTTTACAGAATACTTAAATGTTTAATAAGCTTAAATACTATTCGATTTACCTAATATTTTATTCTTCGGGAGTAATCCCATCAATGCTTTTTTTAGTTTTGTGATTGACATTAAAAGTCGGAACTATTACTAGGTGTAGCTGAATTTTTAAACGAATGGCGTTAAAAACAAGATATATATTATATACTGTCTTTTTTATATTGTTCTTCATTCAATATGCAGAAGCTCAAATATATGAGGAGTTTGATGCAGATAAAGAAGAAAACAAGGAGGAGAAAGTCGAAACTAAATTAATAAATCCACATGTTGGAATCTGGAAACTTGCAGACTGTGGAGCTTTTCAGGATTCGGTGCAATTAGATACACTACTTGATAATTTCCATAATTATCACCCGGTATTTATGAATTCATTAACATCTACTTATCTGGGTAATTATAGCACTCCTGGTATGGATAACGACTTTTTTAAGCGGAAGTCGAATGTGGATTACTTTTTCTTAAAATCGCGTGAAGTTTATATGCTTACACCAGCAACTATTCAATATTACAACACGCGAACTCCATACACACAGCTCGATTTCAGTCAAAGCGAAAATCGGGTAATCAAAAACGAAACCCGCTTCAATGTTTTTCATTCTCAGAACGTGAACCCGTACTTAAATTTCACACTAAAAATCAATTTAGCTAAGTCAGCAGGTCAATACACGGCGCAGGAAGCCAAAAATAGTTTTATCGCACTTTATTCAAATTATAATACACAAAACCTGAGTATTTATACCGGGTTTGTCACAAACAATATCAAAAACAACGAGAATGGAGGCTTGACTGATGATGCCTCAATTTTTAACGGAGCAGAAACTGAATTACTGAATGTTAACCTGAATGCCAGTAAATCGTTATTCAGAAGTACTTATTATTTTGTAAACGGCGAATACAGGTTTGGCAAAATTATTTCGACTGAAACAGATTCTGCTTTGTTCAGGCCCATATTCGGGTTTCTTGTCAGTTCGCAATACGAACGGCATAAACATGAGTTTATTGATGAAGAAGAAGCCAATAACACTTTTTTTGAAAATACCTATTTTGGCGATGATTATACAAAGGATTCAATCCTGTTTAACCAACTAAGTAATGTATTTCAGTTGAAGCAATATGAAAATACACAACGAAAATACAGTTTTGGGAAAAGGGCTTTATTAGGAATTGACTTTGTGAATACCTCTTCGCCGGGGCTCGACACCGTAAATGTTACAAGCGATGTAAATAACTACTCAAATGTTTATGCAGGAGGTGGAATTTTCAGAGAAACCGGGAAATTCTGGAACTGGAAATTTGATGGTAAAATTTATCTGGCTGGCGCTAAAGCTGGACAAACTGAACTGGCCGGTCTCATTTCAAAACCCTTCAGAGTAGTACAGGATTCAGCTGCAGCCCTTATTCTTACCGGAACAATCAACAATTTAGCTCCGGATTATTTTCAGGAAGAGTTTTATTCAAATCATTACCGATGGAACAACAACTTTAACATGGAGCAGCGAATGGACGCTGGCGGCAGCATTGTTTCTCCGGCCTATAAATTAAGACTTTCGGCGAACTACGCTTTAATCAATAATTATATCTATAATAATTACGAGGGAATTCCTTCGCAAACCGGCAAGGAATTGTTAGTTCTTTCAGCTTTTGCCGACAAAGATTTCAATTATAAAAAATTTCATTTCAGAACAAGGGTTTTGTGGCAACAGGTTTCTGATGAAAATTATATTCATCTGCCCGACCTTTCCGCGTTCGTTTCCGCTTATTATAAGTTTGTGATTTCGAAGGTATTATTTACCCAAATCGGGGTTGATACGCGGTACAACACAAAATATTATGCGGATGCGTATGCTCCTTCCACCGGATTGTTTTATCTTCAGAACGAAAAAAAGTACGGAAACTATCCGTATATTGACGTGTACGCGAATGTAAGGTTGAAGCGTACCCGGGCATTTTTTAAGATGACAAATATCGGAACTAATTTTCTTGAAGGGGAATATTTTGCTGCACCTCACTATCCAATGCCCAGGTCAACCTTCAGGTTTGGCGTTTCGTGGCTGTTTTACGATTAATGAAGTTTGTAACAACATATAAAAAACTTACAATCCTTTTTTCGGTACTTTTGCTTGTTGTTGTTTCAATTTTGGTTTGGCGGGAAATAGAGGATATAAACAGGAGAAAACGCGAGCAGCAGAATGTTTTTCCCAACGATTTGCAACAGATTAAAAGCGCCGGAGTTTTAAAGGCTGCTGTCGATTACAATTCAATCAATTATTTTATCTATCGCGGTAAACCGATGGGTTTCGAGTACGAATTACTGCAGGCGTTAAGCAAAGACCTTGGCGTGAAACTCGAAATTGTGGTAAGCAACAGCATAGGCGATTCGTTTGATGGACTTAAAGCTGGCCGGTTTGAATTGGTCGCCCAAAACATCACGATTACAAAAGAGAGAACAGAATTTTTGGATTTTACAACTCCGCTCAATACTGTAACACAGGTTCTGGTGCAACGAACAAAAGCTGAAGCGACAGCAAAAACTCCCTATATTAATTCCGTTTTGGAATTAGCTGGCAAACAAATTACTGTGCAGAAAAACTCATCGCATTACCAGCGTCTCTTGCATCTTTCGGAAGAAATTGGCGGAGCTGTTGAATTAATTACAGATTCGGTTTTGGGAGCAGAAGACCTGATTGCCAAATTGGCTTCAGGAGAAATTGATTACACAGTTTGTGACTACAATATTGGAAAAGTAAACCAGTTTTATTTTCCCAATATCGATATTTCAGTGCAAGTGAGTCTTGAACAAAATATAGCCTGGGCAGTGCGAAAAGGATCGTCTGACTGGAAAAACTATCTTGACGACTGGATTACTGAATTCGCCAATACACGAAAGTTCAATCATTTGTATTATAAATATTTTGAAAGTCCGCGCGTTATGGAGCGAAAAGAAAGCGACTTTAACAGCATTTCTGATGGTAGAATTTCGAAATTCGATGCAACAATTAAGCAGGTTGCCAAAGAACTTGGCTGGGACTGGCGGTTGATAGCAGCCATTATTTATCACGAATCGAGGTTTAACGAAAACGCGGGATCGTGGACGGGTGCGTATGGTCTGATGCAGTTGATGCCTTCAACCGCAGAAGCTTTCGGGGTTACTGATATTGGTAACCCCAAACAGAATATAAAAGCGGGGGTTTTGTTGCTGAACTCGTTAAACAAACAGTTTATCGAAACTATCCCCGACTCAACTGAAAGGGTGAGGTTTGTACTGGCTGCATACAATATTGGGCTTGGGCATGTAACCGATGCCCAACGGCTTGCTGAAAAGTATGGTAAAAAACCAGACGTTTGGCAGGACAATGTTGAAACGTATCTTCAGTATAAGTCGGAAGAAAAATATTTTAAAGATGCCGTTGTACGGTGGGGATATTGCCGGGGTGATGAAGCGACCCGATTTGTGGGCAATGTAACATCGCTTTACCGTAATTATCAGAATGTTATTCGCCAGTGAGCGTTTTTATCAAATCGTAAAATTCCATCAGAATCATTGAAGTTGCTCCCCATATAATTTCATCATCGAATTTGAAACACGGAACTTTTATTGACCCGGTTACCGTATTAATTTCGGGTTCATCAATTTCTTCGCGCATTGTTTTTATCGGGAATGCAATAATTTTCTCTACTTCGTTTTTGTTGATATTCAAAGTGTTGGTATCTTCAACCCAGCCCACAAAAGGGTGAATCACAAATTTGCTCACTTGTACATATAAATCAGAAAGTTTTCCCAGTATTTCAATTTTATCCGAAATAATTCCAATTTCCTCCCAGGTTTCGCGAAGTGCAGTTTTGAGAACAGTTTCTCCGGGTTCGGTTCTTCCTCCGGGAAAGGCAATCTGGCCGGCATGATGTTTCATGTGTTCCGGTCGTTTAATAAGAAGTGTGTGAAGTTCTTCATTTCTTTCGAAAAGGAGTAACATTACCCCGCTGTGTTTTGCGCTTATAAGTTCTTCGGGATCGGCTTTCAGTTTTCGGTTTGCAGGAAGCATTTTCAAGTGTGAAACTTCGCCCGGTAGTGGTTGTTGCAATAAGTCTTTAATTTTCGAGACAGTAACCATTTTGCAAAAATAGAAAATTAGCTGTGGCTGCGATGACAAATAAAAATAATAACCCGGTTCTTAATCAAAACGGATAGATTTGTCGGGCGATATCTGACTTACCAGGTAGCTCGGAATTACCATCATGATTGTAGTAAGTACAATGCTCGAAAGATTGAGCAGCAGCAGGTGAGTTACTGAAAAATTTACCGGAACCACATCGACATAATAGGTAGCCGGATTCAGTTTTATAATGTGCAGCGTTTTTTGTAAAACGATGATAAGAATTCCTGCCAGGTTTCCCCAGAAAAGACCTCGCGCTGTAATCATTACCGCGAGGTACAAAAACACACGCCTGATTTTCAGGTTTGTACTGCCCAGTGCTTTTAATACGCCAATCATTGTGCTACGTTCAAGAATCAGTACCAACAGCGCCGAAATCATATTAAACCCGGCCACAAGAATCATCAGCGATAAAATCACCCAAACATTCATATCTAAAACCGAAAGCCAGTCGAAAATGGCCTGATATTGCGAAGTAACCGTTTCGGTTTGCAAAATATCGCTTTCATTTTCCGAGTAGTTTACAACAAGGTCTCTTATCTCCCGGTTTATTTCTTCGATACGTTTAAAATCGGTGACAGTAATTTCGAATCCGCTAACCTGGTTGGGTTGCCAGTCGTTTAAACGTTGAACCTGTTTAATGTCGCCAACCACAAAAAGGTTATCAAATTCTTCAAGATTTGTGCGGTAAATGCCTGCCACCTGCAATTGCAGTATTCGCGGGTTAAATTCATTTTCGTTGATGAAATACAACACTGCTTTATCGCCGGTTTTAACTTTCAAAATCCTGGCAATGTTTTCAGAAATCAGAAAAGCGTTGGTTCTGGCCGAATCGCTGACTTGAGGTATTTCGCCTTCAACAAGATTTTGTTTAAAAAACGACCAGTTAAAATCGGGGTCAACTCCTTTAAAAATAATACCGTGAGTTACATCGATGGTTTTTATGATTCCCGGTTTGGTGGCAAAAACCTGAATCGATTTTATATTATCCGATTGTTTCAACTCTTTCAGAAAAGGCTGATTCGCTGAAATCGGGGGGATTTCATACGAGTTTCGGGCATTGTAACTGACGATTTGAATATGCGAGCCAAACCCGGTGACTTTATTCCTGATTTGTGATTTAAATCCGGTAATTACTGCTACCGAAACAATCATAACCGCCAATCCGAGCGCCACACCAAAAAGCGCGATGCGAATGATTCTCCCCGACAAATGCTGTTGTTTCGATTTGTCGAAGAAAAGCCGCCGGGCTATAAAAAATTCGGTATTCATTCGCTCAAATTACCCTGTTGTTTCGTCATCCTTAACATCGGTGCGCCGATTGATAAACGGAAGCGCCAGTAACGAAATTAACCCGACAAGAATTATCATTACCGTTGAAGAAGAGTGGGCTACAAAGGCGAAAATAACTCCGTTTGCGCCGGAAACACCGTACAAAGCAAGGCCTTCGGTAGCCATAAAATGATAAGCACCAATTCCTCCCTGTACTGGTGCAACCATGCCAAAACTGGCTAAAACAAAAGTGGTTAGACCGGCAATGGGGTTCAATTCGCGGGTGAAATCGAATGCGAAAAAAATCACATACAACATCAGGTAGTAACAAAGCCAGATAAACACCGAGTGAAACCAGAACCAGCCTTTTTGTTTAATGTTTTTTATTGAAACAAAGCCTTCTTTAAAATTCATCAGCAGCGCCATCAGTCGTTTAAAAATTGCCGACTCTTTAAACGTATTTCTGAAAAAATAGGCCAGAACAATTGCAAGTACAAACCCTGCAATCAGCCAGGGCGATTGCGTAACTGAAGTAATTTTCTCGCTGATTTCGGGATTCTTTTCAATAAAGTGAAGCATCTGCCCGAACTGCATAACAATCACAATCAACAGCAAAACCAGCAACGATAAAACATCAATCAACCTTTCGGCAACAACGGTTCCGAACAGTTTTGAGAACGAAATTTTCTCGTATCTCGAAAGTACACCGCAACGCGAAATTTCACCCATCCGTGGCAGTGCCATGTTCATCAGGTAACCAACCATTACCGAAAGAAAGGTGTTTATAAACCTGGGTTTATGACTGATGGGTTCTATCATCAGCCCCCAGCGGAGAGTTCGGCTGATATGGCTTATCAACCCAATGATAAGCGAAACAAATACCCAAAAATAATTCACTTCATTTTTCAGTACCGATTTGATGCGTTCGATGTCCTGGTCTTTGTAAATGAGCCAAAAAATAAAAATTCCGAGGGTAAAAAATACAAGGAATTTCAGAATTTTGATGATGGTATTTTTCAAACTGAATTTATTTACGTTGTATTTGCCGGCAGTCACATTCAGTCTCCGATTTTTTAGTAATTTCGGGCGGCGAAACTAAAAGCCGGGATTAATGGTTCGCGGCGCTAAAATATAAATTAGTTTTGTTAAAATCATCAGTTTAATTAAGGTTTCAGCAGAAATGGAAGAGTCGGAGAGTAATGAATTTTGTAAAACCAAAAAAAAGCCTGGGTCAGCATTTTTTAACCGATCAGAACATCGCTCGAAAAATAGTTGACAGCCTCGGCACCGAAATTCGTGATGTGCTTGAAATCGGTCCCGGAACTGGAGTTCTTACGCAATATCTGCTGCAACGCCCCGAAATTAATCTTCATGTTATCGAAATCGACCGCGAATCGGTCGCTTATCTCCATCAAAACTTCCCGCAGCTCGAAAATATCTGGAGCGAAGATTTTTTAAAATCGCCGGTTGATGAAAAATTTGCCGGTAGTTTCAGTGTAATTGGTAATTTTCCGTACAATATTTCTTCGCAGATTTTCTTTAAAATTTTGCTGATGCGAAACCGTGTGCCGCAGGTGGTAGGCATGGTTCAGAAAGAAGTAGCCGAGCGGATTGCCTCTAAACACGGAAGTAAGAATTACGGAATTCTTAGTGTGATCTTACAGGCATTTTATGATATCGAATACCTTTTTACAGTAAGCGAACAAGTATTTTTTCCTCCTCCGAAAGTTAAATCAGCGGTTATCAGGTTAAAACGAAACCAGGTTGAAAAACTTCCGTGCAGCGATGACTTTTTTGTAAAAGTTGTAAAAACTGCTTTTAACCAGCGCCGGAAAATGATGCGCAATTCGTTGAAAAGTGTTTGTGAAGAAATTCCTGAAATTTATGCTGACAAACGGCCTGAACAACTTTCGGTTACCGATTTTATTGAAATGACCCGTTTGATTGAAAACCTCATAAAAAAGTAACAATTATGGCAATTGAATTTACCGCCGACCTTGAACAGCTTAAAAAACTGATTGAGGAAAAAAATAGTGAGGAAATCAGCAAACTGATGGAAGAACTCCATCCGGCTGATATTGCTGAACTGATGGAGGATATGAACACCGAGCAGGCCAAATTTGTATTTATGCTGCTCGATGGTGAAATGGCTTCCGACGTTTTGGTTGAGATTCCCGAAGCCGACAGAAAACGGTTTTTAAAAGAACTTCCTCCTGAATTTATTGCCAGCAAGTTTCTCGAGTTTATGGACTCTGACGATGCTGCCGACGTGGTTGCCGACCTCGACGAAGAACGTAAAATTGAGGTTTTAAACGAAATTGAAGATTTTGAACAAGCCGGCGATATTGTTGACCTTTTGGAATACAAAGAAGACACCGCCGGTGGTATTATGGCCAAAGAGCTGGTTACTGTTAACGAAAACTGGACAGTGGCACATTGTTTAAAAGAAATAAGCATTCAGGCTGAAGAGGTTGATGAAATTTATTACGTGTATGTAATTGACGACCAGGAAAAACTGAAAGGTGTGCTCTCGTTGAAAAAACTGATTCTGAACCCGACAAACACCATTATAAAAAACATTTACAACGACGAGGTTAAAATGGTGACCACCGACACCCGGCAGGAAGAGGTGGCCGAAATTATGGACAAATACAACCTGGTTGCCATTCCGGTGGTTGACGATATTGGCAGAATAAAAGGCCGTATCACTTTCGATGATGTTATCGATTTAATTCGTGAGGAAGCCGAAAAGGATTACCAGATGGTTTCGGGTTTGACAGGCGACGTTGAGCCTGGCGACAAGGTTTTTACGCTGATGCGGGCCCGTTTGCCCTGGCTTTTGATTGGTTTGTTCGGAGGTATTCTGGGTTCATTGGTTTTAGGTTCGCATGAGTCGCAATTGAGTAATGCCACCGAGCTGGCATTCTTTATTCCGTTAATAGCTGCAACTGCCGGAAATGTTGGTGTGCAGTCGTCGGCAATTGTTGTGCAAAGCATTGCCAGCGGGGTGAAAGAGTTCGAATCGACAGGCAAAAGGCTGTTGAAAGAACTGATGGTTGCAATGGCAACTGCATCGATATTTGCACTTTTAATTTTTGTGTACAATTATTTTAGTTCGGGTAATCTGAGCCTGACTTTTACCGTGTCGATTTCGCTTTTTATCGTAATCATTTTTGCATCGTTGTTTGGAACGGTTATTCCATTATTATTGAATAGGTTAAAGATTGACCCAGCTCTTGCAACGGGGCCATTTATCACTACAACAAACGATATTCTGGGATTGTCGATTTATTTGATGATTGCCCGGATGTTTTTTCACTTCGTTTAAACAAAACGAAAAACTTTTCTCTAAACTGAATTCATTGCAACAACAGGGTCGAGCCGGGCAGCTGAACGTGCAGGCATAAAACCGGCAATAAAACCTATTACACTCGAAATAAGCAATCCGGTAACGATATTGCCAGCCGTGAGCACAATCGTAAATTCGCTCACGTAGCGCACAATAATTGTCCCGGTGAAAACAAGAATTAACCCGATGATTCCGCCAATCACCGATAATACAATTGCCTCGAAAATAAACTGTAGCAGTATAAAATAACGTTTTGCGCCCAGTGACTTCTGAATTCCGATAATTTTTGTTCGTTCTTTCACTGATACAAACATGATATTTGCAATTCCAAAACCACCCACAAGAATTGAGAATCCGCCGATTATCCAGCCAGCCATGTTAAAAACAACAAAAAACTGGTCGAACTGATTCGAAATCAAACTCACTTCATTTAATGCAAAATCATTTTCTTCCATGGGCTTTAACCGGCGAAGATTACGCATGATACTTTCAATCTCGGCTACAAATTTATCGCTGTCGATATTTGGTTTTGCTTTAATACAAATGGTTTGACCGCGGTCGTTGTTTCTAACATCGACCATTGCATACGATTTGGTAACCGAAATATGAATATTCCTGTCCATTGATGTCCCAAATGCATCCTGTCCTTTTTTCTCGTAAACGCCAATGATCTGAAATTTAATGCCTTGAATTTTAATGGTTCGGTTTACCGGATCGATTCCTGAAAAAAGTTTATCGGCAATTTCAGCACCAATCACAGCAACCGGTACCCCGTTACGCATTTCACTTTCAGTAAAATAACGGCCTTTTTCAACTTTCAGATTCCATACGTCGAGCAATCCGTAAGTGGTTGCAAGTAAAGTTACATTATCCATCTGGTCGTTGCCAGCCTGAGCCGTGCGCGAAAAACCAAACAGAAAAGCCACATTATCAAATGTTTTTCCTTGATCAAGCAGCGTTTCTGCCTCTTCTGCTTCCGGAACCGGACGATTCAGGTAGCGCCACCACGGGTATTCTGATTCACCTTCAGGCGGCATCCATGGCCATTTCTGGATATAAACCATGTTGTTACCCAGGCTGTTCAGGCTTTCGCGGATGTATCTTTCAAGAGAATCGATAACCGTAAAAACCGAAATAATAGCAAAAATACCAATTGTGATGCCAAGTAACGAAAGGATTGTTCGTAATTTATTTACCTTAAGCGAGTTAAACGCGAAATTGAAACTCTCTAATATTAATCTGATTACTAACATCTTTTTTTGTCGGTTAAATTTAAACCTGATTTTGCCGTTAAAGTTTTACAAAACTATCCTTTTCGTTCCAAACTGGTAATGTTTATACTATTAGTGTTTGATTTTCGTTTTGATTACAGCATTTAAAAAAGTATTCTTTGAACTCCTGATGCAGAGTAAAGAATTTTTGCAAAGCAGGCTTTTTGTAACAAAAAATGGATTGAATTTTTTATCTTTGCAGGCAAAATAGGAAAGGGGAATAAATGGCTGATAATAAAAAAATTAAGACTGCATTAGTTTCGGTGTTTCACAAAGAAAACCTCGACAAGATAATATTGAAACTGAACGCTCTGAATGTTAAAATTTTAAGTACCGGCGGAACAAAAAGTTTTATTGAATCGCTGGGAGTACCTGTAACCTCAGTTGAAAGCCTTACCGGATATCCTTCAATTTTGGGTGGCAGGGTGAAAACGCTTCATCCTAAAGTTTTTGGAGGAATTCTTTCGCGCCGCGATAATCAAGGTGATGTTAGCCAGCTTACAGAATACGATATTCCCGAAATCGATCTTGTAATTGTTGATCTTTACCCTTTTGAGAAAACAGTTGAATCGGGTGCCGGAGAACAGGACATAATTGAAAAGATCGATATCGGCGGTATTTCCTTAATCAGGGCTGCAGCCAAGAATTTTGCTGATGTTGTGATTGTTCCATCGCAAAACGAATATGTACCGCTGCTCGAAAAACTGGAGCAGAATAATGGGGATTTTTCGCTGACGGAACGTCGCTGGTTTGCACAAAGAGCTTTCTCTGTTTCATCGCATTACGATGCTGCAATTTTTGGCTATTTCAATGGTGGGGCCGACGACAGTACCGAACGAATCAGTCTGAACAATGGAGAAATTCTCAGGTACGGCGAAAATCCACACCAGAAAGCCACTTTCTTCAAATTTAAAAATTCGCCACAGGAAGTTTCGCTGGCCAATGCACGGGTAATCCAGGGAAAGGCTCTTTCGTATAACAATATGCTCGATGCCGATGCCGCCTGGAAATCGGCCAGTGATGCTTTTCATTCTGTAAATCATATTCCGAATAAAGTTGCTGTTTCGGTAATTAAACACCTCAATCCTTGTGGACTGGCAGTTACCGGAAACATAACCGAATCGCTTGAACTTGCTTGGGAAGGTGATCCAACCAGCGCTTTTGGAAGTATCATCTGTTTTACCGACACAGTTACTAAAGAAGTTGCAGTATGGTTTGGCAGCAAATTCGTAGAAATTGTTATTGCGCCAAAATTTACCGATGAAGCGCTTGAAGTATTCAGTAGCAAGAAAAATCTTAGATTACTTGAGATTCCAGTAAAAACAGAAATTACAGGTGAAAAGCTTTACCGCTCGATTAGCGGTGGAATGCTGGTTCAGGACGAAGATGAAGGAATGGATCAACAATTTGAAACCGTAACCAGCAAGTTGTTCGAACCGACCAAAATGAATCTTGCCAAATTTGGCATCACAGCATGTAAACACTTGAAAAGCAATGCTATTGCAATCGTTACTGAAAATGGAAACGGATCGTTCTGGTTGACCGGAGCAGGAATGGGGCAACCCAATCGGCTCGACAGTCTTC
The DNA here is from genome assembly GCA_020726265.1 of Draconibacterium orientale. Lineage (GTDB taxonomy): Bacteria > Bacteroidota > Bacteroidia > Bacteroidales > Prolixibacteraceae > Draconibacterium > Draconibacterium orientale_A. The sequence continues at coordinate 17,937 of DYSZ01000027.1, read as the reverse complement.
GCCAATTGACAATGCCTCGTTTTAGTATCAAAAAAGGCCTGGAGATTGGAAATTCAGTGCTTATTTCAGATGCATTTTTCCCATTCCGCGACAGCATTGAAGCTGCCAATGAATATGGCGTAAAATACATTGTTGAACCAGGAGGAAGCATTCGCGATAACGAAGTGATTGAAGCATGCAACGAATTTGGCATTGCCATGGCCTTTACAGGCCGCAGGCATTTTAAACATTAATATTAATTTGATTCTTTTTAAAGAATAGATAATCAGTAAATTCAAATGGGACTATTTTCATTTTTAACGCAGGAGATTGCCATCGATTTGGGTACAGCCAACACGATTATCATTTACAATGATAAGATTGTGGTTGATGAACCATCGATAGTTGCCATTGATATAAGGACTGAAAAAATGGTAGCTATTGGCGAAAAGGCTCGTCAGATGCAGGGTAAAACACATGCCAACCTGAAAACGATCAGGCCGTTGCGCGATGGTGTTATCGCCGATTTTAATGCTGCTGAACAGATGATTAGGGGAATGATTAAAATGATTAATCCCAAACCGCGAATGTTTTCGCCTGCACTTAAAATGGTCATTTGCATTCCATCGGGAAGTACAGAAGTTGAAATCCGTGCAGTGCGCGACTCATCGGAACATGCCGGTGGCCGCGAAGTTTATATGATTTATGAGCCAATGGCTGCAGCAATCGGGATTGGCCTTGATGTTGAAGCTCCTGAAGGAAATATGGTGGTTGACATTGGCGGTGGAACAACTGAAATTGCTGTTATCTCACTCGGCGGAATTGTAACAAACAAATCAATTCGCATTGCCGGTGACGATCTCACCGCAGATATTACGGAATATATGCGTCATCAGCACAATATAAAAATCGGAGAAAGAACTGCTGAAGAAATTAAAATACATGTTGGTTCTGCGTTGTCGCAACTGAAAGATCCTCCACCGGATTTTGTAGTTCAGGGACCAAACCAGATGACAGCTTTGCCTATCGAAGTTCCTGTATCCTACCAGGAAATTGCACACTGTCTCGAAAAATCAATCTCGAAAATTGAAACTGCAGTTTTGAGTGCACTTGAGCAAACACCTCCCGAATTGTATGCCGATATCGTAAACAAAGGTATTTGGCTGGCTGGTGGTGGAGCTTTGCTAAAAGGCCTCGACAAACGACTGACCGACAAAATCGGGATTACTTTCCATATTGCCGAAGACCCGTTAAGGGCGGTGGTACGCGGAACCGGAATTGCCTTGAAAAATGTCGATAAATTTTCATTCCTGATCAAATAGCGATCGGGAATTTTCTTTTCCTGTAAAATGAGAGCTCTTTTTCGATTTTTTTTAAAGAATTATGCATTTTTCCTGTTTCTTTTTCTGGAAGTGCTCTCGTTTATACTCATTTACAATTTTAACAGTTATCAGAAAGCCCGGTATCTGAATTCTTCGAACCGGGTTACTGCTGGTGTTTATAACACTTTCAGTTCGGTGGGCAATTACTTCAGACTGGCATCGGTAAATAAAAGACTGGCGCGTGAGAATGCGATGCTGAAATCACTGATTTCAGATTTGCCATACGTTCGGATAACACCTTATTCGGTGGTAAGCACAGCAGAATTTACTGATTCGGTTTACCGATTTAAATCAGCCAGGGTAGTAAATAATTCAGTAGACAAACAGTACAATTATATTACGCTGAACAAAGGGAGAAAACATGGAATAAAACCCGATATGGGTGTAATTTGCTCCGAAGGAATTGTGGGAGTGATTACGCATGTTTCAGAATCATATTCGCTTGGTTTTTCGGTGTTAAACAAGAAATGGGGAGCGTCAGCAAAACTTAAAAAAAGCGGAACATTCGGGCCGCTTTCATGGGATGGAAGCGATGCGGCTTTTGCCAATCTTACAGGAATCCCATTTCATGTTGAGCTTGCAGTAGGCGATACTGTGGTTACAAGCAGTTATTCATCTGTTTTTCCCGAGGGGATAATGATCGGAACAGTGCACAGCATCGAGCAACCACCCGGTGACAATTACTACAAAATCAGTGTTCAGCTTTCGGTTGATTTTCGTTCGATATCTTATGTCGATATCGTTGAAAACCTGAAAAAAGACGAAATTAGAAACCTGGAAAGAAACAAAACGAATGATTCGGAACTTTAGCAAATACGGGATAATGTTTATTTTGCTTGTGCTTGCGCAGGTTTTAATACTGAGCCAGGTTCAATTCAGCGGTTTTTTCAATCCCTACATTTATGTACTGTTTGTTTTATTGTTCCCCATCAGTTCTCCACGTTGGGCTGCATTGGTTTTTGCATTCTTACTCGGTTTTGTAATCGATGTTTTTTCAAATACACTTGGCGTGCACTCGGCGGCAACAGTTTTTATTGCTTATATCAGGCCATTTGTTTTCAGGCTAATTTCCAATCGTGAAGATGACAGGAGCGACTATCCCGGGTTAAGTCAGAATAATCCCGGGTGGTTTATAACCTATGCTTTATCGATGGTTTTGATTCATCATTTTATTTTATTTTATCTCGAAGTTTATACATTCTCGCATTTTTTCAGTACGCTTTTCCGCGTTGTTTTAAGCACTTTTTTTTCAGTAATTGTTATTACTTTGAGCCAGTTTTTGGTCTTCAAAGAGTAATTATAAAACGCCATGGATACCTTTTCGAAACGGAAGTATTATGTACTGGCCATATTCTTTGGGATAGGCATTATTTACCTAGTTAAACTTTTCAGTTTACAGGTAATCAGTTCGAAATACAAGGAATCGGCAACCAACAATGTGCTCCGCGAAATTATTCAGTATCCTGCACGTGGTTTAATTTACGACCGGAATGGCGAACTGATGGTGATAAACAAACCAGCATACGATTTGCTGGTTACTCCGCGTGAATTGGAACATTTCGATACCATTGCGTTTTGTAATCTTGCTGAAATATCGAAAGAGGAACTGATAGCCGGGATTAAAAAAGCCAAAGATTATTCAACCTATAAACCTTCAACACTTGTAAAGCAAATTCCACCTGAGAGTTTTGCATTTTTACAGGAAAAACTTTACAAATTCAAAGGGTTTCATGTTCAGCTACGCACCCTTCGGGAATATACACATCCAGCGGCTGCGCATGTTTTGGGATATGTGAGCGAGGTAAATGAGTCGGATATAACAAAGGATGAATATTACAAATCGGGTGATTATATTGGTGCCAGTGGCATTGAGAAGACCTATGAAAAACAGTTGCGAGGCATAAAAGGTATTGAGAAACAGCTGGTTGATGTACACAACCGTATTCAGGGAAGTTACAATGAAGGCGCTGAAGATATCCCGGCTCAGATTGGAACTGATTTGGTTACAACGCTTGATGCTGCATTACAACATTATGCCGAAGCGCTTTTTGTAAATAAAAAGGGAAGCGTGGTTGCCATTGAACCCTCAACAGGCGAAGTACTTGCACTTGTAAGTGCTCCAACCTACGACCCTGGGCTACTTGTTGGCCGGGTTCGGGGAACGAATTATAATATTTTGCTTGAAGATGAAACTAAACCACTATTTAACAGGGCTTTGCAGGCAAAATATCCGCCCGGATCAACATTTAAAATCATTAATTCACTTATCGGATTACAGACAGGAGCAATAAATACTTATACCCGTTTTACGTGTAACGGAAAAGGTTCCACACCAATTCGATGTACGCATAGCCACGGAGGTTCGGCCAATGTGGTTGAAGGTATTCGAGAGTCGTGTAACCCGTTTATGTGGAATGCATTCCGTTCGGTCATAAACCTTGAAAGGAAGCCTGCCGATGGCTTTAAAAAATGGCGTGAATACGTGGAAAGTTTTGGCATTGGGACGATCGTTAGCAGTGACTTTGCACATGCTTTGCCTGGCGATTTGCCTACAATTGAAATGTATAACAAATGGTATGGCGAAGGACATTGGAATGCATTGACTGTTCGGTCACTTGCAATCGGTCAGGGCGAACTCGGGATTACACCTCTGCAAATGGCCAATGTTGGTGCGATTGTCGCCAACAGAGGATATTACTACCCGCCGCATTTGGTGCGTGAAGTGAAAGGAGATACAGTTTCTTCGATGTTTAAAGTAAAGAAATACACCAAAATCGATCCTGAAAACTTCGAGCCTATTATTGAGGGGATGCGCGAACTGATTGCTAATAAACTCACGGCTGTTGCCGGAGTTCCGGGAGTTGAAATGTGCGGAAAAACAGGTACAGTTCAGAACAACGGGGCTGACCACTCGGTGTTTACAGCATTTGCCCCCATAATTAGTCCGAAGATTGCAATTTTTGTTTATGTTGAAAACAGCGGCTGGGGTGCCAGCTATGCTGCGCCAATGGCCAGCCTGATGGTTGAAAAATACCTGAACGACACCATCGCAACTTCGCGTAAACCGATAGAAAAAAGAATGTTGGAAGCAAATATGATTAATCCGGGACAATAGTAACAATATGCCAAGCAGAAGAAGCCTTTGGGCAAGTATCGATGGAGTTACAGTTATATTGTTTATTCTTCTCATGTTTCTGGGATGGATAAATATTTATGCATCAGTGTATGACCAGGAACACCAGAATATTTTTGATACTACACAGCGTTATGGAAAGCAATTGATTTGGATAGGCGCGGCGTTGGTACTTGGTTTCTTTATTCTGATTGTCGATTCAAATTTCTATGTGTTTTTTGCCTGGATAATTTATGGAGCGGTAATGTTATTGCTGTTGCTGGTGTTGGTTTTCGGAACAGTGGTAAATGGCGCAAAAGGTTGGTTTATGCTGGGGTCGTTTGGTTTTCAACCCGCTGAGTTTGCCAAGTTCGCCACCGCGCTGGCACTGGCAAGTTACATGAATGTGCATGGGTTCAAACTGCAACAGTTTAAATCGTTACTGTTTGTATCTATAATAATTTTCTTACCTGCATTGCTAATTCTTATTCAGAACGATACGGGTTCGGCGCTCGTTTTTTTCTCGTTTGTGCTGGTTTTGTACCGTGAAGGACTCTCCGGGATTGTGCTTTTTTTTGGTACTCTGCTGGTGGCGCTTTTCGTACTAACACTTGTTGTTTCTAACCTGTTCTTATCGATATTACTGCTTGTTGCCGCGCAAATTGTTTTTTATGCAGTAAATGCCAGATATAAGCAGTATTGGATTGTGCCAACAATTTATGCAGGAAGTATTTTTCCTTTTATTATTGTCAACCTCGCATCGGGTTCGAAATTTGACTGGGGCGATTTAATAACAGCCGGCGAAATTCTGGGCACCCTTATCGTGGTTGGATATGCATTCAGGAAAAAACTTACACAATATTTAACGGTTTCCTTCATATTTCTCGGTTCGCTGTTATTTATCATTTCTGTCGATTATGTGTTTTATAACGTACTTGTCGAACATCAGCAATCGCGTATTAATGAATTGCTTGGGATTCACTCCGACCCGCTGGGAGCTGGTTATAACGTGAATCAAAGCAAAATAGCCATCGGCTCAGGAGGATTTTTTGGGAAAGGATTTTTAAACGGAACACAAACCAAATTCGATTTTGTGCCCGAGCAAGACACCGATTTTATTTTCTGTACTGTAGGCGAGGAGTGGGGATTTGTTGGATCGCTGGTGGTGATTGGTTTGTTTTTGGCATTGTTTTATCGGCTGATTTGGCTTGCCGAACGACAAAAATCAGGCTTTTCGCGCATTTACGGTTATTCAGTGGTGGTTATTCTGTTTTTCCATTTTATGGTAAACATCGGGATGACCATCGGCATTATGCCTGTAATCGGGATTCCTCTTCCGTTTTTTAGTTACGGTGGATCATCGTTGTGGTCGTTTACGATTCTTTTGTTCATTTTTATAAGGCTCGACGCCAGCCGATACGAAAAATTCTGATTTCATGCGTTCGTTTTATTCTGAAAAGTTTTCAAAACAGAGTTTGAAAAGCTGATCAAATCAGGCATGAAAACAGTGAAGTTTTCTTCCAAAAGCTGGTAATCTTTCATCCATATTTTTTTTAACGGTGCAGGTTTATTTGGCAGCGAACTGTATTTACTCATAATACCAACTGCCTCAATTATGCCATCAATGGTGGCATACGATTCCAAACGCTTGTTTTTTATCAGAAACGGTAAAAACTGTTGTACCTGCGCCGGCAGTCTCAAAAAATTCTTAAGCAAAACTTTATGTGTGTGTTTTGTAAACTGATGCAGATTTTCGTTGGAATAAGTATTCCAGTTTTTGGCTAAATAATGGTCGTATAAAAAATCGATAATTATTCCTGAATAAAGACCAAATACGGGTTTAAACTGCAATCTGGCTTCAATAAATTTCGGGTGACTGTCGGTAAAAGAGTCGATTTTCCGGTGAAGCAAAATTCCTTGTCCGATTTGGTCAGTGTATTCTTCCCACTTTTTCCCTTTAACAAAGTCGCCGATAAAGTTTCCAATCATAACTTTTTCGTTGTTCCCTGAGAGATAAAGGTGAGCTAGATAATTCATTTAAGAACTTTTAAAACTGAAACGATTGGATGTTTACAAAAGTTGTAAACTGAGCCCTGTTTTTTAGTTGAAAGTAGCTGGCAGAATGCCTGAAACATGTTAAATAACGCGCTTTTCAGCGAACAGACAGCGAAAGTTTTTTTAATCAAATTATAACTGTAATTTATTTAGAAACTGACTTTAATATTCTACTTTTGGCGCTTGAAAATTAGCGTTGATGAGTAAAAAAATTGTTGCATTCGGAGAAGTTGTGTGGGATATCCTTCCTGATGGGAAGATTCTTGGAGGAACCCCGTCGAACCTGGTTTTCAGGTGCAATTCATTCAACGAACAGGGTTTTTTGCTCTCGCGTGTAGGCGACGATGATTTGGGTCGCGAAGCATTAAAAAGGCTGGGAGAACTTCAGATTTCGGATGAAAATGTGCAAATTGACCAGGAATTTGCCACAGGAACAGTCCATATTACCTTCGACGAAAATCATGATCCGCAGTTTATGGTAACCCCCGATGTGGCTTTCGACCATATCGAATTCTCAGCCGAAGCATTAAAGCTGAGTCGCGATGCCGACTGTCTTTTTTACGGAATACTACCGCAACGATTTGGTTTATCGAAGAACACACTTCGTGAATTGATAAAAGAATCACCCGATTCCATTCACTTTTTCGATTTAAAGCTTTTTGAGCATTTTTTTAATCTTCAGGTAGTCGAAAACCTGCTGGCGGTCTCAAATATTGTAAGGATAAAGGAAAAGGAAATTGCATTTCTGAGCGACGAACTTAAAATTGGTATTTATGATGTTGAATCGTTTTGCAGAAGCTTGATTCAAAAGTACAAGATCGACCTGATACTGGTTACCCGTGGTCAGAACGGAATTTTTGCCTTACACCGGAAAAAAGGGGTGTACATCGATTCGGGATTTCAGATTGAAATGGCTGATAATATTGGTTCGGGAATGGCATTCTCGGCGGGGTTTCTTCATTTTTACCTGAACGGAAAAGGTATTCAGCAGGCCATAAATTTTGGAAATGCTGCTGGTGCGCTTAACGCAACAAAACTTGGGGCAACCACTTTCTTTAACAAAAAAGATGTGGTTCAGTTTATGAAAAACACCTCTAAAAACTTAGTTTCATAATAAAATTCTTCAATTAAATCATAGGTTTTCTGGTAACCAAATCGGCATAAATTCAGTTAAAACTGAAAAAGAATTACCATGAAACTGATTACGGAAGAAGTTGCATCGCAACTATTTGATTATTTGTGGAATGATTATTCAGAAAAAGTTCTGTATGCATCGGATTATTCACGTTGGCTACAACAACACGGCGGAAAGTTTGTTGCCGATCATGTTGTTTTCAGAACGTTAAATACCCATACCGGCGAACAACCCGGCGGAATTGAAGCAATCAGTCATCTGCTTTCTTATTTTGGTTACAGGTTTTCAGAAAATTATGTTTGTAAGGATAAAATGATTACTGTTTCCGGTTTTGATTACCCCGGGAACAGGTTACCCAAAGTTTTGGTTAGCCAGCTTGAGGTAACACACCTGCCGGGTTGGATTCAGCATCACATCGGTAATATTGTATCCGAAACGGCTTATAATCTGTCTGATAAGGGAATCGAACTACTGAACATACTTAAAAGCAACGGAGTTTTGCCATTTGAAGCAGCCCTGTTTTTGCTATCCGACCTGAAGGGTTATTTTTATCGTCCGTGGGAAATTCCGGAACAAAAGGTCATCGAGCAAATTAATGAGTTTTCACCCTACTGTGCCTGGGTGTTACTCTTTGGAAATTCGGTTTGCCGGTTTTCAGCAAATGTTAATATGCAGGGAGTACCCGGGTGGCCAAATCTCGATACAACTATTGAAGCGCTTCAATCTGAAGGCGTTCCTTTTCAAAAATATTCAATTGTTGGTGAAAGCAATTTTGTTCAGGCGTTTGCACCACCAGTAAAAGTAAAAACTGAAGTTTTGGGTGATGATGGAATAGAAATGCCACTCTGTGAATATTCAAAATTTGGGTTAACCGAAAGGGGTTTTGTTGATGAGAATGGGGGAAAAACTCTTTTTGATGGTTTTGTATTAGGAGAAGGCGCCCATTTTTACGAAATGGTTTGATTAATGCAAACACGCTCATACAAGTAAATATGCCCCAAATTGTGCCGATTCATTTGAAGGAGTTAACGCAAGAAACCCGGATTGGAATTTTCCATCGGATATTTTAACAGGATGTTTTTGTCCCATCATTTTTTTAAATGTTGCGAACGAAGTTCCGGGTTGATAAAACGTTTTGTAAACGCCTTTTTTATCAGCGCCAAGCCACTTTTCAAGCCGAAGCGAAATCATTCCCATGGTATGCCTTACATTGATCTCGAGGCAGGGGTTTATCCGAAGTTCGTTGTTTTTGTTTCTGTAAATCAGTGTGTCAATGCCAAATACGCCTTCGTAGTGTTTTGCTATCGGGCTGTTGTCGATTGCATTTATCAACGGTTGCGTCAGTACTTCAATGCATTTTTGTATAAAATCAGTCAATTCCGGCGATTGATTTTCGGGTAATCCGTTAAGCCAGTTTCCGCCGTACTGACCTTTATTATTGGTAAAAAAATGGCTGACTCCCAAAAAACGGGTACATCCGTTTTTCAGTTCAAAAAGAAAAGCCATATCATGCACTTTATTCAGCAGCGGTTCGGCCATTATAAAACCCTGTTCGCTGATTACTGAATTTATTTTTTCCCACACTTTCAGGTGAATGGGCGTTTTGGTGATGGGTTGCAATCCACGTCCCGAACTGCTCCACGGTGCTTTTAGTATCAGATTTCCCCAATCAGCAATTGCTTTTTCAATGTCAGAACGAGTGCTGCAGATTATCGGGAGTTGAGAGTTTTCTATTGACCAGTCAACAGACATAGAATTAATTATATTATTAAGAATTTTTAAGGCAAATCTTCTTGAACTGATATTTTTGTGTTCTGTTGACCATTGATAAACAGGTGAATTTTGAAAATCGGGAGAACAGGATTGTTTCAATGGTGTGAGAAATTTGTGGGCGGCCGGGCTCCACCCCCATGGGAACAACCGGTTTTTTTGTTCATCGATAAACAGGCGATTTTCGCTAAGCTCTTTTTTTAAAATGAATTGTGGAATTACAAAACCCAACTGCCGCAGTGCTTTCAAAAAGCAATTATCAGGCAATTCATCCACCAGAACAAAATCGCTCCGTTTTGCAAAAAACATTGGCAACACAGCCAGGTCGGCTTCCATTTTTTGAAGCGTTTTGTTGGGCTGCCAGTTTCTGCTGCCATTGGCTATAGCAAAATCGCACGAAGGATTAAATAGAAACACATTGGGAAAAACAGTAGTGGATTCAGTCATTTTTTAATATTCTACTAAATTCAAAAGTAAACTGAATTCTTCAGTACAGCAAAAATGATGAAATCTGTTTTTGCCATGCAAATGTGTTTTTAACAATAGAAAATAGCCTGCCCCCCGAATTTGTATGTGGCAGTATGTTTTTTTACATTTTAGAAGGATTGTTCCCCTGAAAAGTTAAATTTTTTTGCATTTCAAGTATAAAAAATTACTTTAGCAGAAAGGTCAATCGTTTGGGAAATGTATTGCAAAAAAGGGGTACATGTTACCAAATGAAGTGTAAATATCTGTTTAATATTAATTACAAAAACTTTTTCTATGAAAAAACTAACGCTGTTTTTGGTTTGTATTCTGATTGTCGGAATACAGATAGTGAATGCTCAGGTAAAGAGCATTTCAGGTGCAGTAACCAGTAAGGAGGATGGTGTGTCGATACCAGGTGTCTCTGTACTGGTTAAAGGAACAACTTTGGGAACGGTAACAGACATTGATGGTAAGTACATCCTCGGTGTGCCGGCTGATGCCAAGGTTCTGGTTTTCAGCTTTATTGGTATGAAGAACATGGAAGTTGAAATTGGTGATCAGTCAACAATTAATTTGAGTATGGAGACTGACGTTTTCTCTGTTGATGAAGTAGTTGTAGTTGGATATGGTGTCCAGCAAAAGAGAGATGTTACCGGATCTATTTCAAGTGTCAAAGGAGAAGACATTAAATTAATGCCGGTTCAAAGTTTTGATCAGGCTTTGCAGGGGAAAGCTGCGGGTGTTATGATTACTATGCCAAACGGTGTGTTAAACAATCCTCCGGTAATCAGGGTTAGGGGTTTTAACTCAATCACTTCAAGTTCGTACCCGTTAATTGTTGTTGACGGAGTTCCTGTATTTACAGGTGATGTTTCTTCCAACAGTGCAGCATCGAATGCTTTGGGTGATATTAACCCGGCTGATATTTTATCGATGGACGTATTGAAAGATGCATCGGCAACTGCAATCTACGGTTCGAGAGCGGCAAACGGTGTAATACTTATTACAACAAAACGTGGTACAGCCGGCAAGGTTAAGGTTGAATACGATGGATTTTTTGGTTATACCGAGCCTTATCGCATTTTCGAAATGATGAATGCAGACCAGTATGTCGAACATAAAAACAGGGCTCTTTCAAATAATCCAACTGCATTGACATCAAACTTTTTCATTCCGACCGATGCCAATGGAGATCCCATCAATACAAACTGGGCCGATGAAGTTTACCAGACCGGTTTTCAACAGTCACATTCGTTATCTGTTTCCGGAGCAACTGCTGCCACCAGTTATTATCTTTCATTGGGATACCTGGATCAGGAGGGTATGATTAAGAAAAATACTTATAACCGTAAAAATGCAAGGTTGAATCTGGAACATAAGGTAACCAAATATTTAAAAATAGGTGCTAACCTGACTATTACCAACTCATTAAATGCTGCGCCAAATACAGGTTCTTTGGCTGGGCAGGCGTTTAGTACAGCAGGCGCCGGCCGTTTGGCTTTTGTATTGGCGCCAAACCTTGCACCATATAAAAACGATGGCACCTACAATACAGCAGGTTCTGCAATCGGAAACATGGGACAGCCTGTTGCAAACTATGGATATTACAACCCTGTTGCAATTATGGATTTAAATTCATATACCGCTGAAAATGACAGGGTTCTTGCCAACTTGTACGCAACACTCGAACCAATAAAAGGCCTGTTTCTTAAAACAGCTTTCGGTATTGACAATTTGGGAGTTGAATCAATTTCGTTTCTGACGGGATTAACAGGCGATGCCTATTCAAGTAACGGGGCAGCGACCAATTATTTTAATAGGTTAAACCGCTGGACATGGTCAAATACAGCAAACTATGACTTTACTGTTGCTGACAAACTGAATCTTGGAGTCTTAGTTGGAGAAGAAGAACAATATACAGAAGGTAACAACTGGAATGGATCAAAAACCAATGTTGCCGATCCTTTCTTTACTACTTACCAGGGATCGTGGGTTACTGCCGGTATGGGTGGTGGCGGACAATACGAAAATTATTTTATTTCCTATTTCGGAAGGTTAAATGCAAACTGGGATAAGAAATATTATATCGAAGGTAGTATCCGTCGCGATGGTTTTTCAGGACTTGCTGAAGGAATGAAATACGGTACTTTCGGAGGAGCTTCGGCAATGTGGAATATTTCGAATGAAGACTTTATAAAAGACGGTGTAATCGGTGAAACTTTCTCTGATCTTCGTCTGAAAGCAAGTTTTGGTAAAGTGGGTAATATGTCGGGAATCGGTTCTTATGCATCAATGTTCCTTTATGGATCAGGTGTTTATGGTGCAGTTCCAACCTGGGTATTTACACAGGCAGGTAACCCTGATTTACAATGGGAAACCAGTAATAAATACGATATCGGTTTGAGTTTTGGTTTATTAAAAGACCGTATTCAGGTTGATTTAAACTGGTTTAACAACGATATTAACGATTTGATTTTGACTGTTCCGCAGTCACCATCAAAAGGTGTTCCCGGAAACTCAATTCCAATGAATATTGGTTCTATGTATAACAAAGGTATTGAATTGACTTTAACCAGTTATAACTTTTCGAAGGGCGATTTTACCTGGACAACCAATTTCAATATCAGTACTGTGAAAAATGAAGTTACTGAACTCGCCCCGGGTGTTACTGAAATTGTGGGTGTTACTTCTGGTCTTGAAACAACCAGCAGAACTATGGTAGGTTACCCGGTTGGAAATATCTTTGGTGTTGAAACACATGGAGTTGATCCGCAAACAGGCAGAAGAATCTTTTTGCTTGCTAGTGGAAAGGAAATTACTTATTCACACGAAAATCCGGCAGCAAGTCGCTGGCAATATTTAGATGGTTCAGGAAATGCTCCTGCTCCTGTTTTAAATGTTGACGGGAAAGTATTAGGTTCGCCAATTCCAACAATGTATGGCGGACTTGATAATACTTTTACCTACAAGAATTTTGACATGGCACTTAACCTGACTTATGCGATGGGTTTCGAAATTTATAACGGTTCAAAAGCAGGTCTTAGAGACCAGCGCTGGTGGAACAATACCGTTGAAGTATATGAAACAGCATGGAGAGCTGCCGGAGATATTACAAGTATTCCAAAACCGGTCTTTAACGACAATGTTTCAAACGGTTCTACAATGGTTATTTCTGAAAACGTTGAAAAAGGTGATTATCTGAAAGTAAGGAATGTCTCTTTGGGTTATACATTCAAAAAACTTCCCGGTGTTTTGGAAATCAGCCGCGTAAGAGTTTATGCATCCATTTTCAATGCATATGTATTCACCGGCTATTCAGGTTCCGACCCTGAAGTTTCTGCTAACGGTAACAGTAACCTTACCCCTGGAGTTGACAGGAATACTGTGCCACAGGCAAGGACTTATTCATTTGGTGTTAATGTTTCATTTTAATCAATATTAAAAAGTACGAAAATGAAAAATATATTTAAAGGTTTATTCATAATTTGGTTGTTTGTGCTGGGAAGTTGTTCAACAGAGCTGCTTGATCCGGTACCAAAAACAGCGTTGGGAGAACTTCAGGCTTTTGATAACAAAGCCCGTATTGAAGGACAGGTGAACGGTATGTATGCGATGGTGAAAAGTGGTAATTTTCTCGCAGGTCGTTTTCAGGTTTACAACGATATCAGGGCAGAAAACTTTTTGCCAAAAAGCACAAACCTTGTTACAGGATATTCGACATGGAACCACTCTGTGGTAAGTTCAACCAACGAAGTACAGAACCTTTGGGGCGCTGTTTATGCCGATATTAATGCAATCAACATCTTTTTGGAAGGTCTTGATACGAAATGGACTGCTGGTGAACTGGAAGGAATTATTACTGAAGCAGAATATAAACAGTATAAAAGCGAAGCCCATTCGTTAAGGGCAATTTCCTATTTTTCGATGTTGCAGTTATATGCCCAGCCTTATGCAAAAAACAATGGTGCAAGCCCCGGTTTGCCATTGCGCTTAAGAGCCTACAAAACAGGAGATGAAAACGATATGGCTCGTAGTACAGTTGCCGAAGTTTATACTCAGATTCTGAAAGACCTGAACGATGCTGAGGGGTTGGCAATTGATAAATATTCTACCGATTTGCTGAATACAGCACGTATTCACAAAAACACCATCATTGCGTTTAAAACACGTGTTTATCTGCACATGAATGATTTTGCCAAGGTTCAAACCGAAGCTGCCAAAATTGTTTCAGCGGCTGCGCCATTCGTGGCATCAACAGGTGTTCCGTTTGCTTTGACACCTATTTTTGGTGATATTTGGAAAGCTCCTTATACTTCAAAAGAGTCCATTCTCTCAATGCCATTTACTGCAACTAACCTAGCAGGTGGACAAAATTCGCTGGCACATTACAATCATCCGCTGTCAAGCGAATCATATTACCTAAACGAATCAACAGGTACAGCGTTTGCAATGCTCAATGCTGAAGATGCCCGTAAAAAATTGTTTGCAACAGGTGATGTAAATAAGAAAACTGTATATTTCAGTGGTAAATTCAAAGAATTTACAGTTCAAACAGACTATGCACCGGTTATCAGGTATGCTGAAGTATTGCTGAACTATTCTGAAGCAATTGTTCGCGGAGGAAATGCTGTTAACCAGAAAGCTGTTGATTTATTAAATGCAGTAAGAACCCGTTCGTTTGCAACAGGTGCTTATACAGTTGATGGTTTTGCAAGTGTTGATGCATTCAAAAAGGCAATTCTTGATGAAAGAAGTATGGAATTCCTTAGCGAAGGTATCCGCAATATGGATTTACTTAGAACCCTGTCAACCATTCCTGGCAAACCAGGTGCACCGGCTGCTGTTGAACCAACAAGCCCTGCTTACATCTGGCCAATTCCAACTACCGAGCTTAACATCAATAAATTAATGACAGGTAATTAATTTGCTGATTTATAATAATATTGAACAGGCTGTCTCAAAAAGGCAGCCTGTTTTTTTTGACTTTACAATTACAGTTTGTATTTCCGATACAAATAAACCTTATTTTATTCCCCTAACCTTTCACCTGCATTACCAAAAGAACCGTTCCCCCTGTATGTAAAACAGAAGGAACGGTTCTGATAAAGTACTTGCTGGGTTACCTGAATATCTTTACTTTTCCGCAACCTCAACTTGCTCCAACGGTGGTTCGAGTACCACTAAATCTCCTTCTTTCAGTCCCTCTTCAACCAGCACCGAAGTTTCGTTTTCGATATCGGTTTTGATTTCCTGTTTTCTGATGCTGTCATTTTCTTTCAGATAAACATATTTGGCTCCGTTTTCCTTAAAAACCGAAATCAGCGGAACTGAAATAACATTGTCTGATTGCGCCAGAATTATGTCGTTATTGCTGTTCATTGCAGGTTTTAGATACTCGTTGGTGTTGTCGAGGTGAATCACAACCTTGAAAGCCTTCATGTCGAAATCTTTATGACTTTCGCCAATACGGGCAATTGTTTTAATACTTCCCATAATCATCACATTTTCAAGCGCATCGAAAGTTACACGCACACTGTCGCCTGTGTTAATTTTGGCAATATCAATTTCCTTTACATAAATTTCAGACAATACTTTCGACATATCGGGCAAAGAGGCAATTGCGGGTGCAAATTCATAAGTAGGTACACCATCATCTTTACTGAATTTTTTCCCTTCCCAGCTTTTCCCGAATATCACAATCCCGTCTTCGGGCGCGGTAATTCTTGTTGAACCCATCGCTTCCTGAAATTTGGCAATTTTCTTCTGTCTTCTTTCAACCCACTCGGCTGTTCTGCCAACTCTTACTTTCAGTTTATTTCGTTCGAGCAGGTAATCGCGCTCTTTCTTTTCAATGTTATTTTCAGCTTTCTGGTAAGCCATTTGCGTTTTTCGCTGGTATGCTTCTGATTCAAATTTCGATTGTTCGAGGTCAATCTTGTTATATTCAAGATCGAGCCGTGCATTTTTTATTTCTTCACGCAAATTCGAAAGCGTAACTGTACTATCTATTTTTGCATTATTCAGGTCGGCAACTTCTTTTTCGAGATTTTGCATTTCCTGCCGCATGGAAGCCATAATTTTATTTGCATCGAGCTGGACAACGAAATCTCCTTTTTTTACCGATTTTCCATCCTGAACCAAATCAAGTATATTGAGTTCCCAAAGTTCCAGTTCGCGATCACCCAGAATGCGCGGCATCCTTATTTCGGTGGCTTTTAAACCGTTTATTTCGCCTTTGCAGGTCAGAACGGCTTCAAATTTTCCGCGTTTCACTTTATAGTATTCCGATTTTTCTGCTGGCTTTGTATAATTATAAATCAAAAAACCACCCAAAGCCAAAACAACAATTATCGTAACTACCAGTAGCTGTTTCGAATTATTTTTCATAGTTTCAGTTTTCAAATATTTCGTCGTAGTTCACATTCAGTGGTGTGTTTATTTCGAAATCGAAAAGTGTGAGACTTCGGATTCTGAAATACGACATCCAGAAATCGCGCAATCTGTTAAGATATGCAATTCGGGCTGTTTCCTGGTCGGTACTGGCAATGTTCAGTTTTATCACATCAATTTTGCCAATTAGAAATCGTTGAAAGGTAACATCGTAACCCATTTTAGCCACCGTGTCAGCTTTGGCGGCATTCTTAACCTGGCTGGCCTGCAGGTTAAATTCAAGCACACTTTGTACTACATCCTGTTCAAAATCAATGCGTTCCTGTTTTAGTGTTGCCAGCGCCACTTCGCGATTCGATTCGGCCATCGAAACCCTGCCCTTGGTTCGGCCCCAATCAACAATTGGAACATTAATGCCTACGCTAAACCGTTGACTTTTATCGGGTTGTCCATAAACATCGTCAAAGGTTTCTGATGAGCGGGTCATACCGTACATAGCGAACAACGAAGTGTTTAACCCGGTTTCTGATCGGGTTCGTTTTACATTCTGGTCTTGTTGCAGTTTCTGCTGCTGGTGGTTTATCATTTCGGGGTTATTCTGCAATGCCTGAGTGAGCGCCATATCAGGATTTATTTGCAGTTCCGGGATTTCGCTCGGTACAATACATTCAATTTCCATGGTTTTTTCCATACCCAAAAACGAGTTAAGACTCGATTGTGCCCGCTTTTCCTCCAGTTGAGCCATGCTCAGTGCCTGTTCGGCATTCAACAAACTGAGTTCAAGTTTTAATAACTCATCCTGCGTTACGGTTCCAACCTGAAAGCGGCCTTTTCCAATTTTATACAGCGTGTCGGCATTGGCAAAATTGGTTTCGGCAATGCCTTTTTGTATTTGAGCTGTAATCAGTTGAAAAAACTGCAATGTCGATTTGGTTCTCAGGTCTTCCACATCCTGAATAAACTCTTTTTTTGCTTTCTCAAATTTCAACGGTTCAATTTTCGATTGCCATTTCAATTCGTTGTACCCGTTTAATTCCTGCGAAAACCCAATGCTGAGCGGTGTTGAGGTAAATGATGTATTCTGGTCGCCATTCAGGTTTTTTACCATCCCGAGTTCTGAACGTAAAAACAACTGTCCGCCAGTTAACGCCACATTTTGTGTTGCCGATGCCGAAATTTCTGAAGTTACATACTCACGCAGCCTGTATTCATCCTGGTTGGTATCGAAATTGTATTCTTTATTGTAGTACCGGTTAAAATCAAACGGATTTGTACTCAGCGAAATACCGGGCAATCGTTCTGCCCTGAAAAACTTGTATTCCCAGAAACTGGCCAAATACATATTTTTGTTTCTGAAAGCATCGATTGATTGCTTTGATGCGATTTCAATCACATCGTCAAGCGAAAGTTGTACCTTATTCTGAGCTTTTGTACTTACTGAGATAGCAATCAGCAATATGAAAGTGGTGAAAATATTTTTCATTTTTAATAAGTTTAAAAAGGTTACGAACGCAATGATATAACAGGGTCATTTTCGGCAGCGCGCTTGGCAGGCAGGTATCCAAACAGCACACCAACCAAAACAGAAACGCCAAAAGCAATAAAAATGCTGAGTTCTCCAAATCTTTCGCTGGAGAAAATATTAT
>DYSZ01000157.1 GCA_020726265.1 Draconibacterium orientale | reverse complement strand
TACGGAATTTTCATACGGGCCACGGTTTCAAACATTTTCGAATCGAGCGAACCGCCAGAGATATCGTTAATCATCACCGGCCCGATTTCGTCGATAATCCGCACAGCAACCCACGATCTGAAAGTATCAACAGAGAGCGGAATTTCGGGAAAGTGGCTCCTGATGGCAATAACTGCAGGCAGTAATCTTTCCAATTCAGTTTTGGTCGATACCATTTCAGTTCCCGGGCGTGTTGAAACCGCTCCGATATCGAGAATTGCCGCTCCATCGTGAATCATTTTTTCAACCTGAACCAGTAATTCGCTTTCACTGGCAAGTTTGCCACCATCGTAAAAAGAATCGGGCGTTACATTCACAATTCCCATCACTGCCGGAATGGTGAAATCGAGCGAATCTTTCCCAATGATTATACTATTTCTTCGCTTTAAAAACTTACCGGTTGACTGGCTGATCAACATGTATTTTGCTTTTTGTTAAACTATCGAACTGTGACAAATGTAAAACAAAACCGTTCAAATTCTTCATTTTTTCCTACTTTTATGCCTCTTTTAAAAACAGAAAAAGCAATAAAAAAGGCACTTCACTACTACAAACATGGAAAAAACAAATCAGCAATACACCCACGTAATTGAAACCTGCCGCAACATTTTTTTAAAGAAAATGAGCGATTACGGAACAGCCTGGCGCATTTTACGCCCGATCTCGATTACCGACCAGATTTTTATCAAAGCTCAACGCATCAGAACCATTGAAGAAAGTGGAGTTACCAAGGTTGGTGAAGGTATAAGACCCGAATTTATCGGCATTATCAATTACGCGGTGATGGGGCTAATTCAGCTTGAACTTGGCCCGGCTGACGCTGAACTTTCAGCAGAAGAAACAGTTGCATTATACGACCGCTGGTTTGCCGAAGCTAAAAAACTGATGCAAGCAAAAAACCACGATTATGGCGAAGCATGGCGAAAAATGCGTGTCAGCTCATACACCGACCTGATTCTGATGAAACTGAAACGTACCAAACAAATTGAAGACAACGAAGGAAAAACAATTATTTCGGAAGGAATTGACGCCAATTACCTCGATATGATAAACTATGCAGTTTTTGCGATGATAAAAATTGATTTCGAAGAACATAAAATCAAAAGCAAAAAATGAAGATTATTAAACAGATAGCCCGCATTTTACTTGGAATAACATTTATTTTCTCAGGATTTGTAAAGGGGATCGATCCGTGGGGTTCGACTTACAAATTCACCGATTATTTTAATGCAATGGGAATGGATTGGATGGTTTGGGCTGCATTTCCACTGGGAATTGTTCTGGCTTTTGCCGAATTTGCCATTGGAGTTGCCATTCTTTTTAATGTGTTTTTGCGATTCTTTTCGTGGCTTGGTTTGCTTTTTATGGCATTTTTTCTTCCGCTTACATTGTGGGTGGCTCTTAAAAACCCGGTAACCGATTGCGGCTGTTTTGGCGACGCACTTGTAATCTCGAACTGGGAAACTTTCTATAAAAACATAGTACTCACAGCATTTTCAATTATTATTTTAGTTTATCGGAACGATATGCCCTACCTTGTAGGTAAAAAACCACGATTCGTTTTGGGCAGTTTGGTTGTTATTTTTTATGTCGGTCTGGTTTTCTGGTCGTACAACCATTTACCCATTTTCGACTTCAGGCCGTTTAAAGCCGGCACAAACATTCCTGATGCAATGAAAATACCCGAAGGTGCACGAAAAGATATTTATGAAAACGTTTTTTATTACAAAAACAAAAAAACGGGTGAAATACAAAAATTCAACGACCAAAACTATCCGTGGCAGGACAGCCTCAACTGGGCTTACGAAAATATAGAATCGAAACTTGTACAACAGGGTTATGTGCCTCCTATTCACGATTTTACCATAACTTCGGCAGAAGGAGAAAATGTAATCGACTTTTTTATTTACGATAAGAATTATGTGTTTATGCTCATTGCGCACAATCTCGAAAAATCAAGGCGGAAGCCGCAGGATAAAATCAATAATCTGGCAGGCTGGGCGATGGGAAAAGGCATGTCGTTTATTTGTCTCACCTCAACAGTTGCTGAAGAGGCTGCTGTTTTTGCTAAAAAAACCGGTGCACCGTACGCGTTTTTTAATTGTGACGAAATTACGCTGAAAACCATTATTCGTTCAAATCCGGGTTTGATGCTCATCAAAGACGGAACTGTAATAAAACACTGGCATTACAACGACATACCAACACCCGAAGAATTTGAAGAGGAATTTGCCATCGAAAAACCCTGATTTTTGTTCATAAGTTGAAGTAGGTACAATAAATCTGATTGACAAAGGTTTATAATGAAATAAAAAATTAGTTATAGCTTTGCAATGTTCAATTGGTTAAAAATGAAAGAAATGAAAAAGTTATTCGTATTGATTTTGGCAGTTGCTGCTTTAAGCAGTTGCCATAATTACAAAAAAGATGCACAAAACCTGATGCTGGTAAAAGACAGCCTGGAACAGGTTACAGCCTACCGCGATTCATCGATTGCCTCACTTTTAAGCGATTTCAGTGCTATTCAGGCTAATCTCGACTCAATTAAACAAGTGGAAAAACTGGTTACAGTTCAATCGGCAACAGGCCGTGAACTTAATTTAAGTCAGAAACAGCAAATTCTTGAAGACCTTGCCTTGTTAAACGACCTCTTACAAAGGAATAAAGCTCAATCAGCTTCACTTCAGAAAAAACTAAAAAATGCCAATCTGAAAATTGCCGGCCTAGAAGAAACCATAAAAGGGTTGGAACTGATGGTGAGCAATTTGGAAGCACAAACACAGGAACAGAATATTCAGATAAACAATTTAACCGAAGAGGTTAAAAAACTGAATGTGGATATTTCGCAACTCAACCAACGCATTAAAACTGTTGAAACCGAAAGCGAACAAAAAACTCAGACTATAGAAACTCAAACAGTTGCTCTCAATACAGCTTATTATGCTTTTGGAACAACCAAAGAGTTGAAAGACAATGGCATTATCGAAAAAAGCGGGGGTGTAATCGGAATGGGCAAAACCGCTGTAATGAAAAAAGACTTTAACAAAGATTATTTCACCGAAATCGATATCCGCAATTTCGAATACCTCAGACTGATGGCTAAAAAAGCAAAATTAGTGACTGTACATACGGCGGGTTCGTTTCATTTTTCAAGCGAAAAACGTGCAGATACACTGTTCATCGACAATTCAGCTGAGTTCTGGAAAGCTTCAAAATATTTAGTAATAGTTACCGATTAGAAATAATTGGTTTGTTTTAAGCGTTAAGGCATCGGGGGAACCCGGTGCCTTTTACTTTTTCAATCGTTGGAGCAGCCACGCCATGTTTTCGCCAAGCGTTTGCATGGTTTGAATACCCTCTGAATCATTCAAAACATCGCCGGAATTGCGGCCAATGGCAAAATTCCAATAACTTGAGCCGGGCACAATCATTTGGTTGATCAAAAAGAAGTTGTTGATTGTTTCGAAAGCATGCAGCGCCCCACCCCGCCTGACGGCAATAACTGCTGCCCCCACTTTTCGTTTTAGTGTGAAATTATTGGAGCGGGTTACATACCCGGCAACATCAATTAATGCTTTCACCTCTGGCGTTACATCGGCAAAATAAACCGGCGAACCAATGATAATCCCATCGGCTTCATTCATCTTTTCGATGCAAAAATTAAGGTGGTTATTTTTGATATGGCATTTATTATCCTGAATTTCCCTGCATTTCATACAGGCTTTACAACCATGCACAGGTTTATTACCCAATTGAATCATTTCTGTTTCGATACCGTGGCTTTCAAGAATCTTAAAAACTTCTCCGGTTAAAATGGCGGTATTGCCTTCCCTGCGCGGACTTCCATTAAATGCTACTACTTTCATGTTCAATGCTTGAATGCTTGAATGCTATAATGCGAAAGTTCGGTGCAAAAGTGGGAATATACTTTACTCTGCGAATATTTAAGTTTCATAATTTAGAAATGATTAAATCTTAAGCTGAAGTAGGAATATTCATTTGATTTTCAATTCTTCATTCATGCATTCCTGCATTCTCGCATTCTTTCATTGTCACTGCCCAAACACATACTGAATAATGTTGGCACCCATTTTCAAGGCTTTCTCGTGAACTTCTGCCGGGTCGTTGTGCACATCGCCATCTTCCCAGCCGTCGCCCAAATCGGTTTCGAGGGTGTACAGGCAAACCATTCTGTTATCGATAAAAATGCCAAAAGCCTGCGGTGGTTTGTTATCGTGTTCATGAATTTTTGGCAAACCTTCATTAAAATTATATTTCTGATGAAAAATCGGGTGACTGGGTGGCAGTTCCACCAGTTCACGTTCAGGAAAAACCTTTTTTATCTCGCGCCTGAAATATTCGTCAAGTCCGTAATTATCATCAACATGCAAGAAACCCCCGCCTTCAAGATAGGTTCTCAGATTGTTAGCTTCGCTCTCCGAGAAAATAATATTTCCATGCCCCGTGATGTGTACAAACGGAAAGTTGAAGATTTCAGGTGTTCCGATTTCGATGGTCGATGGTTCGGGATAAATATTGGTTTTCAGATTGGCATTGCAATATTTAATCAGGTTGGGGAGCGAAGTTGGGTTGGCATACCAGTCGCCGCCGCCGTTGTATTTCAGCAGTGCGATTTTTACGCCCTGGTTTTGTGCAGTGGCCGAAAACAAGATAATGCTGAATATAACTCCAAAGAAAAACTTCATTGTTTTAATTTTTCGCGAAAAATACAAATCGAAAATGGCATTTCGTTAATCGTTGGCTAAATTAACAATGTGACAGGCCACAATACCGGCAGTTTCGGTGCGCAACCGCGAATCGCCCAGCGAAACCGGCTGAAACCCATTTTGCAAAGCCAATTGCACTTCGGCCGGACTGAAATCTCCTTCAGGTCCAATCAACACAAGCACATTATCGGTTTTGCCAACCACATTTTTCAGGTGAACCGTTTGTTTTTCCTCGATGTAAGCGACAACCTTTTTCCCGTCAAAAGGTTGTTTTACAAGTTCTTTAAAACTCTGCTGATTGTTCAGTTTAGGTAAATAAGCTTTTACCGACTGTTTCATCGCCGAAACAAGAATTTTTTCCAGCCTTTCCGGGTTCACCGTTTTTCTTTCCGACCGCTCAGTGATTAGTGGTGTAATTTCGTCGATACCAATTTCTGTGGCCTTTTCGAGAAACCATTCAAGGCGCTCGTTATTTTTTGTGGGTGCGATGGCAATGTGCAGGTGAAAGTTGCGTTTGCTAAAGTTTCGTTCAGATTCAATAATTGCCAGCTTGCATTTTTTTGGATTTGCATCGGCAATCTCAGCCAGATAGAAACCACCTTTCCCGTCAATCAGCCTGATTTTTTCTCCCTTTTCAAGCCGCAAAACCCTGATTGCGTGTTTCGATTCGGTTTCGTCGAGAATTACTTCGGCACCCGAAATATTTGGAACATAGAATAAGTGCATGAAATTGACGATTAAATTTTAAATTGTGCCGGAACCAGCTGAAAAACCAACTCGCCTTTTCTGGCTTCCGCTTCCTGCCATGAATTAACCTCAAACCTGATTACAACCGTTGAGCAGGTTGGCATGTCGCCGGTAAAGTTTTTCAACAGATTCGAGACAAAATAATGAAACCCGGGGTTGTGCCCAAAGAAAAAGGCTGTTTCGGCTGATTCGGGCAATTGGTGAATCAACTGCAGAAACTCAGTAGTGGTGAGTCCGTCATAAATATCCCGCATTTCCTGTATTCTGCTTTTTTCAAAGCCAAGGTTTTCAGCAAAAATCTGTGCTGTTTTCAATGCCCTTGCTGCCGGACTCGAGATTATCGCATCTGGTTGAATACCCTTTCTTTTCAGTTCACGGCCAATATTTCCGGCATCTTTTTCTCCCCGGTCGGTCAGTTCGCGTTCAAAATCATTTTCGTAACCATAAGGAACCGCCTTTGCATGACGCACAATCGCTACCTGTTTCATAAACATTCAGATTAAATTAAACCGGTTGATAAACATCAATTTCAGCTTTTGCAATTTCAATAATTTTTGGAACTATTGATGTAAAATGGCTGGTGCTGTTGTGAGAATCAATGGCAGCCTGGTCATTCCATTTTTCAATAATACAATAGGTTAGCAACTTTCGTACATCTTTGTGCAGAATGTATTCAATACAACCAGCTTCGGCGCGCGATGCTTCGCCCAACTGATTAACCAACGCAAGAAATTTTTTCTCTTCACCTGCATTCACAGTAAATTTTGCCACAATTGAAATCATAATAACCTTTATTTTTTTGATTTAATAAGAACAAATTTACCTTTATTTACTCTTTTATGAATCAATTCAATCGTTTTTATGAAGCGAATCGGGCTACTTTCTGATACGCACGGGTATATTCATCCCCGGCTGCTGAAATTTTTTGATCCGGTTGATGAAATCTGGCATGCAGGCGATATTGGCGATATTGCAACTGCCAACGAACTGGCGGCATTTAAACCGCTGAAAGCTGTTTTCGGAAACATCGATGGAACAGCTGTTCGTGCGGTTTACCCTTTACACCAGCGTTTTTTATGCGAGGAGGTTGATGTATGGATTACGCATATCGGCGGATATCCGGGGCATTATGAACGATATGTAAAACCTGATATTTTCAACAATCCGCCCACCCTTTTTATTTCAGGGCATTCACATATACTGAAAGTAATTTTCGACCAGAAACTGAATTTCCTACATATCAATCCCGGAGCCGCCGGAAACAACGGATTTCATAAAGTTTGCACAGCAGTTCGGTTTACAATTGATGGGAAAGACATTCGTGATATGGAAATCTGGGAGATGAAAAGAAACGAGGTGGTGCTTTAAATTTCTATTTTTTAAACCCCACAGCCACCCAGTTATTCTTTGTTTTATATCCCGCTGGTTTTAAACCAAGGTGTTTTGCTTTGTTGCTGATATCGTCAATATCCTCTGTATAAAACCCACTCATTACAAGCAGTCCGCCGGGCAACAGCACCTTTTCATAAACCGGTATATCGCTGATTAAAACATTTTTATGGATATTGGCAAGAATTACATCATACAATTCACTTCCGAGCAAAGCGGCATCACCCATTTTTACTGTCATGTTAGTGATTTCGTTTTGCACCGCGTTTTCGGTTGCTCCCTTAAACGACCACTCGTCGATATCAATAGCCAGCACGCTGGCAGCGCCTTTCATCGATGATAAAATGCCAAGGATTCCGGTTCCGCAACCCATGTCGAGCACGGTTTTATTATCCATATTCATTTCGAGAATGGTTTCCACCATCATCGATGTGGTTTCGTGATTGCCCGTGCCAAAAGCCATGTTTGGCTCAATCACTATTTCATATTTTGCTTTTGGAAACTCAGTATGAAACGGTGCCCTGATAACACATTCATTTTGAATTACCAGCGGCTCAAAATAGTTCTTTTCCCACTCCTCGTTCCAGTTTTGGCTTTTAATCAACTCTTTTTCAACGTTAAAGCTAAATCCCTCCTGAAACTCTTCTAGCACAAGGTTAAGGTCGTTGTCGCTAAAATTGGGCACCGCCACAAATGCTTCAAGCCCGTCTTCAATTTCAACAAAACTTTCAAACCCTGTTTCTGCAAGCTGACTTGCCAGCACATCGCGCAACCACTCTTCAAAAGGTGTTATTTTAATTTCAATTTTATAGTAATCCATAATTCAGAAATTTTAAAACAAGAGCCACCCGCACCTAACGAATGGCTCCTAAATATACATTATAAAACGGTTAGCAGAATATATTTCTCCCGGTTAAAATCCGTTGATAATCTGAATAAAATCTTCGGCTTTCAGCGATGCACCACCAATTAAACCACCATCAACATCTTTGTTGGCAAACAGTTCTTTTGCATTTTTTGCATTGCAGCTTCCGCCGTATAAAATCGAAGTTTCTTCGGCAACGGCAGCACCAAATTTAGCGGTAATGGCAGCACGAATGTTGGCGTGCATGTCCTGTGCCTGTTCAGATGATGCAGTTACTCCTGTTCCGATAGCCCAAATTGGTTCGTATGCAATCACAATCTTTTTGAAATCGTCAGC
>DYSZ01000156.1 GCA_020726265.1 Draconibacterium orientale | reverse complement strand
TGGCAGCTTGCTCCCAAAAACAGGAAAAGCAAAACTACCGGGCATAGTTTTAAAATTTCTGATTTCATTTTTTTGATTTTTTTGTTCAAGCCATTAATTGCAAGGCTTGTAAAATTAACTTGATGTATCCGAGGTAAACGGGGGTACCAGACATGAGAGCAAAAGGGTGCAACGCAATTGACCGGGGGTTGCTGTTCTGCAACCTTGTTGCAACAGCAGTTTCCAAAGCTTTAAGGATGATTTTTCATTGCTTGTGTTTCTATTGTTATTTGGTTAAAAGATGCCGAAAGGTAATAAAAAAGTTGTTTTAATTTCAAACTAATGTTTGGCGTTTTAAAATGTAAAATATGTTTTGCAGCAGTAATTGAACCAAACAAACGATGTAAAGTATGAAGCCCGGAACTTTGCAAGTTCCGGGCTTCATACTTTATACGCACGCTAACAGTGCAGCTTTTATAAAAATATCTTATGCTTCAAGCATTTTCTGGTAATCATCAGCCGCAAGAAGTCCGTCAAGTTCTGCAACATCGGTAATTTTTACTTTAATCATCCACCCTTTGTTGTACGGGTCTTTGTTTACCAGTTCAGGCTCGTCGGCCAATGCCGGGTTTACTTCCACAATTTCTCCGCCAACCGGCATAAACAAATCCGACACAGTTTTAACCGCTTCCACGGTACCAAAAGTTTCACCTTTTTCAAGCGTTTCGCCTTCGGTTTCAATTTCAACAAAAACCACATCGCCCAATTCGCCCTGGGCAAAATCGGTAATACCAACAATCGCAGTTTCGCCTTCAACGCGAATCCATTCATGGTCCTGAGTGTACTTTAATCCGGCCGGAATATTCATTTTTGCAGTTTTTTAAGTTTGCCCAAAATTAATACTTTTTACCAAAACAACCAGTGATTCAAGGTATCCATTTAATGATTAATTACCATAAATTTGTTATTCAACCCCAAAAAAAAGATGGCATTTTGTATCATTGCAAAAATTTTACTCCATGTTTACTGAAAAGGCTGATCACTTAAAAAAGCTGCCCGAAATTGCCAAAAAGCTGATGGCACAGTTTCCCGAAGAACGCGTTTTTGCCTTTTATGGCAAAATGGGAGCCGGCAAAACCACTTTTATCCAATCGGTTTGTAAAACGCTGGAGTCAGGCGATACAGTTACAAGTCCCACTTTTGCATTGATTAATGAGTACAACTCGCACAACGCAGGTTCAATTTTTCATTTCGATTTTTACAGAATTAAAAACCTTGAAGAAGTTTTCGACCTGGGATACGAAGATTACCTGTACAGTGGCTGTTATTGCCTCATCGAATGGCCCGAACTGGTTGAATCTTTGCTGCCTGAAAACATTGTACGGGTTACGATTGAGGTTGACAATGACGGGACAAGAACAATTTCGGCGAAAAAAGCGTGAATTGATATTTTATCACACTGAATCTTAACAACTTTATTTACCTGTTTTGAATTTCGGGCATTAACATGTAACTTCCCCACAGTTTTATACGAATTATTACCTGGTTAAATCGCGCTGAAAATGGCTGGCAAGGACAATCCAAAAGAACTGATTTCGAAAAGCATGCTCATGCCGCAGGAAGAGATGCTTGAAGTAAAAAAACGGGGGCAGAAAATTAAAATCGGTATTCCCAACGATTTTCCAAAGGTTGAATACCGGGTTCCGCTCACTCCGCAGGCAGTCGATTTGCTGGTTTCGCACGGCCACGAAATACTGATTGAAACCAATGCAGGCAAGTCGGCCAGTTATTCCGACAAAGCTTACCGCGAAGTTGGGGCGCAGATTGTGGAAACCAGCGCCGAAATTTTTCAGTGCGATATTATTCTGCGGATTGCCCCGTTCAGCATCGAAGAAATTGACCAGTTGCGCGGCAACCAGGTGATTCTTTCGAGCATGCAGCCACACGCGCACTGCAGGGAAACCATTCAGAAGATGTTACAGAAAAAGGTAACTGCCATTGCCTTTGAATACCTCGAAAACGAAGTGGGATTTTTGCCGTTTGTACACCAGATGAGCCAGATTGCCGGAGTTACTTCCATTACCATCGCCAGCGAATACCTAAGCAAATCGCGCCAGGGAAAAGGTGTGCTTTTTGGCGAGGTTACCGGTGTAACACCAGCCGAACTGGTGATTATCGGGACCAGCACCGCCGCTGAATACGCGGCGCGCGCCGCACTCGGACTGGGTATTTTTGTAAAAGTTTTTGATACTTCGGTTTACGAACTCAGTAAAATGGAGGAAAAACTGGGCCGCCGTATTTTTACTTCGGTGTTTTATCCGAAGGTATTGAAAAAGGCGCTTGTTTCGGCCGATGCAGTTATCGGCGCAATGTCGTTCAACCAATCGCTGAGATTTAAAGTGTCAGAAGATTTGGTAAAACAAATGAAGGAAGGCTCGGTAATCATCGACCTGAATGTGAGCCAGGGTGGCTGTTTCGAAACTTCGGAGTGTACCGACCTGAACAACCCGACTTACGTAAAACATGGCGTGCTGCATTACTGCGTACCCAATTCTCCGGCGCTTGTGGCGCGCACTGCCTCCATTTCGATGAGCAACATCCTCATTCCGGTGCTGATGGCGCTGAGCGATGAAGGCGGTGTAAACAACTACATCAAAACATCAAAAGGCTTCAGGAGAGGCGTTTACATTTACCACGGAATTCTTACAAACCACGATATTGGCGCACGTTTCAACATTCCTTCAAAGGAAATTGATATGCTGCTGGCTATTTTTTAAGGTCAGAAAACAAAGTTTACTCCACCAAAAACTGTCGCCCCGGGCATTGAGTAATAGCGGTTGACCTGGTATTCCTGCGAAAGCAGGTTTTCGGCACTCACATACAACTTCAATCCTTTCAGTAAATTATAACTCAGTTTTGCATTCAGCAACGTGTAACTTTCAAGGTTCACTACCGCAGACGGGTCGTTGTCCAAATCGGAAACCTGTTGCAGGCTTGCTTTCGCCTGCCATTTTTTTATGTTGTAAGTTGCGCTTAAAAACAGGTGGCTTTTAGGTGTGGCATACACCGGGGTTTCCATGCTGATGTAACTGTATGTGGCATTCAGTTCAAGGTTTTTTGCGGGTGCTGCATTCACCGAAAGTTCCACCCCTGTGTTGTTTACTTCGCCCGCATTTTGCAAACCTTTGTTCGGAACTGTAATTATCAGGTTGTCGCCGCTGAGTGTATAAACAGTAATTTCAGCATTCATTTTATTGCTGAAAAACCAACGTGAAATTCCGGTTTCGTAATTGATAATTGTTTCGGGATTAAGCGTGGGATTGGGCCCCCACAAATACAACTCGCGTAAAGTCGGACTTCTGAAACCTTTCGAAGCTGACCCTTTCCAGGTAGTCAGTTCACCAAGTTTCAAGGCAAAACCCGCCGACGGAATCCACTGGCCACCGTAAACACTGTGGTTTTGATAACGGATTCCGGCATTGAGTGTGAGTTTTTCAAGCAATGTTTGCTGCACAAAACCATACGCACCCATTTCGGTTACCGAAGTGTCGGCAAACACAATGCCCTTGCCGTTCATGGCTTTTACATTTTCTGCCATTCCTCCGTAATTGTTGTAATCCACGCCGGTGGTGATTGTGTTTCCTTCAAAAAACCGGAACGATTCAAACCAGTTTACACCGTAATTCTTGTCAGTAGAGTGAAACCCGTCGGTAATATCGTGTTCACCAAAATTGTAAAACAGTTTCAACGAGCCCGAAGCTTTTTCATACTCATTCTGAACCGTTAATGAACCGTAACCACGGGTAATGTCGATTCTGAATCCGGGTTTTGCATTCAGCGTATCGGGGCCGGGATCGGCAGCTTTGTAGGCGGCCAGACTGAAATCGGCGGTGGCGTAAAAATGGTCGTTAAAACTATACCCGGCTTTTGCATAACCGTTGGTGATTTTAAAATCCGAATCGGGTCTGTGTCCTTCAGTCTGGTCGTGGTTTACAGAAATATACGAACTGAACTTGTTGGCTTTGTAACCCAATGCACCCATGTATTTTTGTGTATTGTACGAACCGTATGAAACCCGTGCATTGCCATGAAACCCTGGATTATCCTGCTTTTTTGTGATAATGTTAATAACACCGCCCATGGCATTGGTTCCGTACAAAACCGAAGCCGGTCCACGAATCACTTCCACTCGCTCAGCATCTGACGAAACGTAGGAGTCGGGCAGCGGGTGACCCATGATTCCCATAAACTGCGGATGACCATCAATCAGCATCAACACACCGGTGGTTGGATTTCCGCCCACCCCGCGAATGGTGATTTGCCCGGCAGACCCGGTGGCTACACCAAACCCGGTTACTCCGCGCTCGGTAACAAACAAACCCGGCACACGGCCGTTTAAAACCAGCAATAATGCCAACTCCTCGCTTTCCTCAATCTGCGTTTTGGTTACCACCGAAACTGCCATGGGAACATTGTTCCGGTTCACTTTTACCGGGGTTCCGGTAACCACAATTTCCTCAATTTTTATGGTGTCGATGGACATTTCAGTAAGCGACATCTGAGCTTGCAAACCAAAAGTTGCAAATAAAAAAATGAAGATGGGCAAAGCTGTTTTAAAAATTGGTTGGTTCATTAATTATAATTTTAATCGTGTTACTTTCGATTGTATTCGTGTTACCAATAAGGCAAAAAAAAATCAGGCTTTACTCATAATCAGTTTACCATGTTCAATACCCTTTATCCCGATGAGTTTTTCAGAAATTTCGGTTAACCGGCGCGACTGACCTTTTACGGCAATAATTTCCATGTAATTCAATTCGTTGAGGTAAAATCCCTGTACCGAAAGAATTACATCGCTGTAATCAAACTGAATTTCTGATGACCTTTTGAGGATTTCGCGTTTCTGGCTGTTAAAAACCAATACAACTGCACCGGCTACAATATTGTCGCATTTCCATTTGTGCTCAGCAAGATTTTTTTCGATGAGATGCCTGATAGCTTGCGAGCGATTAGAAAAACTATTTTCAGTTACAAACTCATCGAGGGCTTTCAGTAAATCCTCGTCAAGTGAAACGCCAAACCGTGATACCGACATCGTGCTACTAATTATTAAATTCGTAGCACGAAAATAAAAAAGTTTTATTTTCAAACTATAACTTTTCCAAAGTTCTTTGGAAAAGTTATAAAACGAAAAGTTGACAGGATTATCTCTCCCAAATCAGTTTTTTGCCAAAACCGAGCCGGTTATCTGTCATTTTTAACTGATTTACTTTTACCACCCAAAGATTAGTCTTCATTAGCACTGCCACCGGAAACCGTTTTAAATAGGCAAATCTTGCTTTTTCGGCCAGTTCACCTTCGGGAACTTCCATGATTCCGTAGAACTGAATTCCCTGAATTTTACCAACAATGCTTGTTTCGAGTACCACGCTGCCGGCAACTTGTGGGTTTTGTGTGGCTTCCGATCCGTGGCGTGTAACGGGGTCGGTGGTAAACACAAAACAATTTTCGTCTTCGAGCCACACATAAAAACAGTTGGCGCACCAGGGTTGATTTGCAGTGCAGGTAGCCAATGTAAGTACATGGTGTTTTTTCAGAAAATCGGTGATTAATTTATCAGGCTTATTCATCTCAGCTTATTTTTCGGCCAAAATTACTGTATCTTTCAGAACAGGCAAATTAATTATCATCCTGAAAGATTATCGATACAAAAACATAAAATATGGCAACAATTAAAACTGTTTACCTCGGCGATTTGCGCACCGAAAACGAACATCTGCAAAGCGGGAACAAAATTATTACCGATGCACCTACCGATAACCAGGGAAAAGGAGAGGCTTTCTCTCCAACAGACTTACTTGCAACTGCGTTGGGTAATTGCATTATGACGATTATGGGAATTAAAGCGCGCGATAATGGAATTGATATCACAGGAACAGAAATCGAAATCACCAAAATTATGGCATCCGATCCGAGACGTGTGGCAGAAGTTGTTGTTGATTTTCACTTCCCCCAAAAAGGATACACCACCGAAGAAAAACAAATTGTGGAAAGTGTGGCCGGAATCAGTCCTGTACCTTTGAGCTTACACCCCGATTTAAAACAGACTATTATTTTTAACTGGTAATTGAACAGAGTTTCATAAATTTACAAAAACCAAAAAATTGTAATTATGAAAAAGCTATTTCCTTTAATGATTGTTGTTCTGATGTTTGCATGGTCGTGTGGCAATAAACAGCCCAAAACAGAACCAGCCGGAGAAACAGAAGAAATTGAAAATGCACTTGAAAAAGAAGCAGAAATTACGCCGGCAGATAAGGCAAAAAATTGTGATGAATTTGTTGACAAATACGAGAAATGGATGGACAATTACCTGGTACTCATGGAAAAATACATGAAAAACCCAATGAACCAGGAGATGCTGCAACAATTTGCAAAAGTGCAGACTGAAGCGATGGAATGGGTTTCGCAATGGCAGGGCGCGATGGTTCTTTGTGCCAACGACGAGAAATATGAGAAACGTTTTAATGAAATTTCGGAAAAAGCCGAAAAGAAGATGAAAGAACTGGGATTAGAATAATTCACACTAAAAACCAGAATACTAAAGCTTTACGAATTTATCTTCAAACAAATTTTTGTTAGTGGCAACCTGGATGATATAGGTTCCTTCAGGCAAATTTGTAACATTTACAAATTGCCTGGTTTCAATTTCATGTAGTAGTAGTGTACCCGATAGTGAAAATATTTTTACCGAAACCATCGTTTCGCCAGCCGGTAAGTTGATAAAAAGTTGATCGCCCGTAGGATTCGGATGAATTTTGATTACCGCATTTGTTGCAATTCCGGCGTTTCCAACAATCTGACCTGTTTTTGAAACCAGCCAGTAATCGGGGTCGATTATCATTTCATTTACATAAAAATCAACATCAACCAGAAATTCCTGGTTGTTACTTGTATTCACGAGTTTTAAATCAATTGAATCGGCCCTGTTTTTACTGTAAGCACGCACTGGTACAGCCATTTCGAAAAAATCAACCGAAGGATGTGAAGGTATTTGCGACAATTCGATACTTAGCAATCCGGTGCCAACGGGTTTGAAATTTGCCGTATAAACCGGAAATCCTTCTCCATAAAACCAATCGTTAAAATACTCGGTTAAGCTTGTATCACCAGCTGCTTCCATGTGCTTAACAAACTGGCTTGTGGTTGCAAAACCATTGGCAACTTCCGGATCATTAAAATACGATTTCATCCCGTCAAAAAACGCCTCCTCGCCCAAAGTCCAGCGCAACATGTGCAAGATCCAGGCTCCTTTTGAATAAGACAACC
Source organism: Draconibacterium orientale (assembly GCA_020726265.1). Taxonomy (GTDB): domain Bacteria; phylum Bacteroidota; class Bacteroidia; order Bacteroidales; family Prolixibacteraceae; genus Draconibacterium; species Draconibacterium orientale_A. Next base: position 807 of record DYSZ01000156.1, on the reverse strand, counting down.
GCCCGCTGAAAATAGTTCCTATGCTGGTTGTATCCTTTACATAAACCGATCCTCCGGGTTGGCTGACAATCTTATCAACATTCACTTTTTTAAACCTGTACCACCAATCGTCAAGCAAATTTTCGTATGCCAGTCCTGAGAGATAAGTGGCAAATCCTTCGTTGAGCCAGATATCCTGCCACGAGCCGCAAGTGATGTAATCGCCAAACCATTGGTGTGCAAGTTCGTGCGCAACCAGTTCGAAATTGAAATCATACATAAAACTCATGGTTTGGTGTTCCATGCCACCGCCCCAGCCAAACTGTGCATGACCGTATTTTTCATCGGCAAACGGGTATTCACCAATCAGCCTGTTGAAAAGCGCAATTATTTCGGCGGTTACGGGCGTTTCGGTTTTTGCCTTATCCAGGTTTTCAGGGTAAACGAAGTTGAGAATTTCAATTTTACGGCCATCTTCAAGTTCGAGCCAATCGGAATATTCGGCATAATTGGTAACAGCAATCGCCACAAGATAAGTGGCAATGGGATGCCTGTGTTTCCAGTGCATTGTGCGCAAACCCTCTTTTACAGTTTCCGAAACCAGTTTTCCATTGCTGGCAGTACGATAAATTTCGGGCGTTGTCACTATTATATCGATGGAGTCGATTTTGTCGGCCAGTGATTGTTTGCAAGGCCACCATTCCATTGCGCCGTAAGGTTCAGAGAGTGTCCAGAGTGCGGGCACATCAGCGTGAGTATTTGTTGAAAACGATCCAAATCCCGAAATCCTGGGTTCAGGCTCACCATGATAAAAAACCTGCACCGAAT
>DYSZ01000155.1 GCA_020726265.1 Draconibacterium orientale | reverse complement strand
CCCGCAACTTGCTACAATTTATTACCCTGAAAAAAATACTCGCCGAATTAATGGCTTTTCAGGGGGGTTAGTTCCCAAATCTTTTTAAAAACTTATATTTGCGAACGTTCAAAAAATTCAGTCATGCAAAAACCGACACTCATCAATAATCTTCTCGGCTGGGCCGTATTTCTGATTTCTGCAATCACATACTTTTTAACGATTGAACCTACCGCAAGCTGGTGGGATTGCAGCGAATTTATAACAAGTGCCTGGAAACTCGAAGTGGGACATCCGCCTGGAGCACCTTTCCACATGATTTTGGGTCGTTTTTTTACCATATTTGCTGGTGATGCTTCACGTGCGGCGTTAATGGTAAATGCGTTATCGGCCATCGTCAGTGCTGCAACCATAATGTTGCTTTACTGGAGCATTGTTCATCTAGCACGAAAACTTTTTGATGAAAAAGAACTTTCTGCCGGACAGCAAATAGCTGTTTGGGGTAGTGGTCTGGTAGGAGCTCTCGCTTTTACTTTTACCGATTCATTCTGGTTTTCGGCAGTGGAGGGCGAGGTTTATGCTTTATCATCGTTTTTTACAGCAGCCGTTTTCTGGGCAATTTTAAAGTGGGAGAATGTAGCCAACGAACCACATGCCAACCGCTGGCTGATTTTGATCGCATATCTTATGGGTCTCTCAACCGGGGTTCACTTGTTGAACCTTTTGGCGGTTCCGGCAATCGGACTTGTTTACTATTTCAAGAAATACCCTTTTTCGTGGAAAGGAGTTACAATTGCACTTGCCGCTTCAATCGGAATATTGGCCGCCATTCAATACGTTATAATTCCGGGAGTACCGCGCCTTGCATTTATTTTCGATAAACTCTTTGTGAATAGCTTTGGTTTGCCATTTAACAGCGGGGTTTTGTTTGTGGTTGCTGCAATTATCGGGGCTTCGGTTTGGTCGGTAATGTACACACGCAAAAAGAATATGGTTTTGTGGAATACAGCAGCTACGGTGGTGATAGTTATTTTGATAGGGTATTCTTCATTTGCCACTATTATTATCCGTGCTTCGGCCAATCCGCCCATGAACCAAAACCACCCCGACAATGCATTTGCCTTGTTAAGATACCTCAACCGTGAACAATACGGCGACCGGCCACTGGCTTATGGTCCGTATTTCAATGCCCCTGCTATTGCCTCCGATGGAGAAAAAGAACAATACAATAAGGTTGATGGCAAATACAAAATGACTGGGACACTCTCTGGCGGAACTAAGTACGAACCAAAACTCGAAACTGTTTTTCCGCGTATGTACAGCAGCCAGCCAAATCATATTGAAGCTTACAAAGAATGGGGCGAAATTAAAGGAACACCTGTAAGGATTCGCGATGGAAAAGAAACTAAAACGGTGATGAAACCAACGTTTGGCGAAAATCTGAGGTTCTTCTTCACGTATCAGATTGGCCACATGTATATGCGCTATTTTATGTGGAATTTTGTTGGACGCCAAAATGATATTCAGGGTCAGGGCACTTTTTCCGAAGGAAACTGGATAAGCGGAATCGGTTTTTTAGACGAAGCAAAAATAGGTCCTACCGAGAATATGCCTGATTTTATGAAAAACGACCCCAGTCGTAATACCTATTATTTTTTGCCGCTGCTATTTGGTTTGATTGGGATGTTTTACCAATACGGAAAAGGAAAAGAAGGGAAACAGGGATTTGTGGTAACACTCATGCTATTTGTGTTTACAGGAATTGCGATTGTCGTTTACCTGAATCAATATCCCTACCAGCCGCGCGAACGCGATTACGCTTACACAGGTTCGTTTTATGCTTTCGCCATTTGGATTGGCCTGGCAGTGCCGGCTCTGTATTCGCTGGTGCAGAAAGTGCTGAAAGGCACTCCGGGTGCAATAGCTGTTTCCGTGGTATCATTAGCTCTGGTGCCGGGCATTCTGGCTGCCGAAAACTGGGACGACCACGATCGCTCGGGTCGTTACATGACCCGCGATTATGCCATCAATTATCTTGAATCGTGTGCTCCAAACGCCATTCTTTTAACCTATGGTGATAACGATACTTTCCCGCTTTGGTATGTTCAGGAAGTTGAAGGCGTGAGGCCCGACATCAAAATTATTAATATGAGTTACCTGGGGATGGACTGGTACATTACCCAACATCGGATGGCCTCGAACCAGGCGGCGCCAATGCCGTTTACTTTCGAAAAAGAACAGTACTACATGGGGAACCGTGATGCTGTTTTGTTTGTGGAAAGAATTAATGGCTCAGTTGAACTGAGCGAAGCAATGAAATTTCTGGCCAGTGATGATGACCGTGCAAAAGTACAGGTTGTGAGTGGCGAAAAAATGAACTTTCTTCCATCAAGGAATTTCCACATCACCGTTGATAAACAAAAAGCAATTGCTTCAGGAACTGTAAAACAGGAGGATGCTGCTCAGATTGTTGATTCCATTAAGTTCAGAATTACAAAAAACTACCTTTCCAAAAGCGAAATGGCAGTACTCAACATGATAGCTGCCAATAACTGGGAACGGCCCATTTATATCGACCACAGCCTGTTGTATTCAAACAATATTTTCTTCCTCGAATATCTTCAGTTTGAAGGACTTGCCTACCGTTTTGTCCCGATAATGGCAAAACCGGACGGTGGATATCGTGGCCGGGTTGATACAGAAATATTGTACAGTAATGTAATGAATAAGTTTAAATGGGGTAATGTAAACAACCCTGATATTTATCTCGACGAATACAACCGGAAAGCAGTAAATATTATTCAGGCCCGATACATGTTTGCACGGTTAGCCCGCGGATTAATTGAAAAAGGAGACAAAAAGAGAGCAACCGAAGTACTCGACAAGCTTTTTGAAATCTTCCCCGACGAGAAAATTCCGCTGAGTTTCGATTCGATGCCAGCAGTCGAGCTTTATTATCTGGCCGGCGAAAATGAAAAAGCAGCAAAACTGGTAAGAACATTAACCGGAAACAGTTTCGAAATGCTTGATTATTATACCAGTTTGCCCGGGAAATTTTCAAATGCGATAGAGCAGGAGCAGAACAACAATATTTCGCTGATTCAGAATATGAAAATTATTACAGCCCGCTATAATCAGCCAGAATTAAGCAAAGAAATTGATGACCGGTTAAACGTATTAATCAGTAAATTGGAAAAAGATTCGAATTCATAATTAACGGTTTTCAAACAACTTGTTTTGCATGGCTTATTTCTCGGTTTTTAAGAAATACAATACCACATTCTGGGCTTCAAATGTTATCGAACTTTTTGAACGCTGGGCGTGGTATGGATTTTACATGGCTTTTGCACTTTATCTGGTAAACTCAAAAGATACGGGAGCTCTTGGTTTGTCGCAAGTTCAGAAAAGTGTAATCATGGGAACCGGATCGATGCTGCTTTATTTTCTTCCTGTAATTACTGGTGCCATTGCCGATAGGGTAGGTTATAAACGCATTCTTTACCTGGCTTTTGCGCTTTATATTTCAGGATTTTACATGATTAAATCGTTCGACAGTTTCAACCTCATGTTTTTTGCATTTGTTTGGACCTGCATAGGTGGCGCATTTTTCAAGCCCATTATTTCGGCCATGATTTCGAGAAATACCACCGACGAAACTTCGTCCATCGGGTTTGGTATTTTTTATATGATGGTGAACATCGGCGGTTTTATCGGGCCGTTTTTTGCGGGCATTTTTATGCAAAAATCATGGGATTACGTTTTTTATATGTCGATGATTACCATTGGATTTAACTATGTAATTACGATGTTTTTCTTTCGCGAACCGGCGGTTGCAAACAACGAGGTTGCTCTTGGTAAAAACATTGCTCAGGCATTTGTAAATATCTGGACAACACTAAAAAACTGGAAATACGTTTTATTCCTGTTAATCATGGTACTTTTCTGGGCAGCTTTCAACCAGTTGTATTATTCATTTCCGGTGTTTATCGAGCAATGGGTTGACACCGCCACGCTTTACCGTGGAATCGAATCGGTTTGGCCCTGGCTGGCGCATTCAATTGGAACTGCCGATGGGACAATTACCACGGTAACACTCACCAGCATGGACTCATTTTTTATTATTGTTTTTCAGATTGCCATTTCGGCACTTGTAATGCGGTTTAAACCACTCGCTGCAATGATGGGTGGTATTCTGGTGCTTTCAGGCGGATTGGGTCTGATGTTTTCGGCACAAAGCGGATGGCTGGTTTTGGTAGGAATTTTAATTTTTGGCATTGGCGAAATGTCGAGCTCGCCCAAGTTTACCGAATATGTGGGAAGAATCGCCCAGGCTGATAAAAAGGCGCTTTACATGGGGACATCCTTTCTTCCATATGCCGGCGGTCATGCGTTGGCAGGCTGGCTTTCAGGCGACTTGTACGAGAAAACCTCGGATAAAATTTATCTGTTGGAGCAGGAAGTTGCCAGTCGAAATATTTCGATTCCTGAAATTTCTGATTCTTTTTCGAAGAACGATTATTTTAACGATGCAGCTGCCAAAATGGTGATGACAAAACAGGAGCTCACCGACTTCATTTGGGTGGAATATCAGCCATCGAAAATTTGGATGATTTATTCAGGAGTGGCTGTTTCGGCAGTAGTTTTACTTTGGTTGTACAATCGGTTTATACTGAAGGCGTAGTATCTTCTTTCAGCAAAAATTCATTATAATTTTCGCTGTTAATCAACTCAAAATTGTATTCAGGATAGGCTGAAGTGAATGATTTTGAAATGACAGCTTTTTTGAAGGGATTAAATTTAAATTCGTACGCCCACATTTTGCCTCCCCGTTCTTCAATATAATCGATTTCCTGCTGGAGTTTTGTGCGCCAAAAAAAGCGGTTTGCATAAATACGGTTGTATTCAGTAAATTTAATTCGCTCGCTTATAAGATAATTCTCCCAGAGCTGTCCGATATCCTGTCGTGTATTTACCGGATTGAAATTGTTTATGATGGCATTTCTTATGCCATTGTCATAGAAATAAATTTTTCTCGATTTGCTTATTTCGTTCCGAAGGTTGCGACTTAATGCTGGTAATCTGAAAATGACAAAGGTCTTTTCAAGAAGGCCAATGTATTTTTCAACAGTTTTTGGATCAGAAGAAAGGGTTTGGGCAAGTTCGTTGTATGAAACCTCGTTGCCAACCTGATGCGATAGTAGCTGAAGTAATTTGATAATAAGGTCTGGTTTTTTGATACTTTCAATACGAAATAAGTCTTTATATAAATAACTGTCCGACAGCCATTTTAATGTTTCAATTGCATCTTCTGGTTTATTAATTACTTCAGGATAGGCACCAAAAATCAATCTTTGGTTTAAAAATCTTTTTTCTTCAATAATTCCTTTGTCTTTTGTTAGCTCCTCAAATGAAACAGGGTACAACTGATATTCAAATTTTCTTCCCGTTAAAGGCTCGTTTATTTCATCCAAAAGATCGAACGAAGATGATCCGGTTGCTATAACCTGAATTTCAGGAAGCGAATCGACAATTATTTTTAAGGTTAACCCGATTCCTTTTATTCGCTGTGCTTCATCGATTACAAGAATTTTATTTTTGCCGATCAGGTTTTTTAGTTCAAAGGAAGTTACTGCTTTAAATAAGTCGGGAATATTTGGTTCGTCAGCATTAAACCATACAAAAGGTTCGTTTATTTGATTTAAGAGCAGTTTTATTAATGTTGTTTTTCCGGCTTGTCGTGGACCGGTTATGATGATCACTTTTTGTTTAAAAAGACGATTCTGTAATATTTTAAGCAATTCCCGTGAAATCATAATGCTGACGAAGATATAACTATTTTGGATTGCAATCCAAAATAGTTATATCTTTTTTGGATTGCAATCCAAAATAGTTATGTTTTTACGATGAATCGCCACGGTTTGCTCACCCACGGTTCGCCGGCGTAATCTATCCCGATTCGGGGAGTAGCAATAAAATCAGGATGATTTTCAGTGTCTTCAATCCAAATTCTGTCTGACGTTTCAAGATTTTCGCCATAAAACGAGCGGTCGAGTTGCAAAACTTTCCCAACTCTTCCGGGGCCTGAAATACCTTCCAGTCCACGAATCAAAACGGCTGACGCTTCGTTTTCAATGCCGGTTACAAAATTCAGCATCCAATACATTCCATAAATCAGGTAAACATATACAAGACCGCCTTCATGAAACATTACTTCGGTACGGGGTGTTTTTCCTTTGCTGGCGTGGCAGGCACGGTCGCCATCGCCGCTGTACGCTTCGGTTTCGGTAATCGAAAAGCGCTTAACAGAACCATCACTGAATTTTCTGACAAGGGTTTTGCCAGGCAATTGAGGAGCTACCTCCAGAACATTGCGCTGAAAAAAAGAACTTTGCAGTCGTGTTCCATTCATCAATCCAATCAGTTTGCCTTGTTTTTTCTTTTTCTGAATTCAACAAAAGCATAACCGGCAATTGCAAGCAGCAGTATCAACGAACTGGCTAACGAAACTTTGTTGCCTGTGTAATACGATGTCGGATGAAATTTAAACTCGATTGTATGTTCACCGGCCGGAAGCACAATTGCCCGTAGAATATAATTTACCCTGAAATGGGGTACTTCCTTGCCGTCGATGTAAGCTTCCCAGCCTTTATCATAATAAACTTCGGAGAATACAGCAAGCTGCTCAGCGGTCGATTTTGCTGAATATTTCAGGTAATTTGGTTTGTATTCTGTCAAAACAATATTTGCGGCTGAATCAACCCGAAATGATTTCCCATTTACATTTTCAGCAAATCGTTTATCTATCACAACTTCTGTCGATGGATCAATATTTTTCAGTGTTTCGATTTCCTGATCTGCGTTTTCAACAACCTTAAATTGAGTAACAGTCCATGCATTTCCCAAAGCTGATTGATTGCGAAGCGGTGGCTGATTCAGGTCGTAAATAAGGTACTGTGCGTTTAACATGTTCATGGCTCCAAGGTTGGCAAAAACAGAATCGGGACGGGTTCCGGCCTGCAAACCTTTTACTAATTCCTGCATCTCAGGTTTCAGATGATTATCAATTACTTCCTGATAACGGCGAAGTTTTGCAGCATGATATCCCCCCACATTTTTATGAAAATAAGAAGTTCGCGCATCCATAAAAGGATCACCTTGCAAAGGTAAGACACGGTAATATAAATCTTTATCCTGAAGAATAGCTTTGTCAACCGGCATTTCTGGAAAAGGATTGGCCGCTTCGCGTTTCGACACAAAATTGTCGTTGTTCAGGTAACGTTTATCTACAGGCCACAAATCAACAAGAACAAGAACTCCGAGAATTGCAGCAAAAATTGTGGTATTCAGTTTTTTAATACTCCAGGCGTACAAAGCTCCAGCCCCCAGAATAATAAAAATAAACGACCGGAAAGCATCCATTCGTAATAACGATTTACGGTCGGCAATAATGCTGTCAATCAGCCAATCAGGGAATCGTTGTGAGTCGGCTACATTTGAAAATTCGCCAGCAATACCAGGCAATAATGCAAAAATCAAAGCAATTCCACCTGTAATTCCGGCTGACCATTTTAATCCGTTCAACCAGGTTTTTTTATCCACTTTGCCTGAAAGTATCTCATTTATAGCAATAAAACCAAGCAACGGCATTGCTATTTGTGCAATTACCAATGTCATTGATGGTGCACGAAATTTATTATACATTGGCAAATAGTCGAGCAGAAAACTGGTAAGCCCCATTACATTTCCACCCCACGATAAAACAACGGAAACAACAGTTGCAGCCGCAAGCCACCATTTATATACACCTTTTACTATAAACAGACCTAGTACAAACAGAAAAACAACAATGGCACCAACATAAACTGGTCCCGAGGTAAAAGGCTGTTCACCATGGTACATGCTTACCCCGCGAATGTTTTGTTTCACATTTAGAACACCCTTTTGCTGCATTGTTTTGTAGCTTTCAGAGTTTTCACCGGGATTTGTAATACTGCTGCCACCTTTAAAATTGGGGATAAGCAGCGTCATTGTTTCGTCGATTCCGTAACTCCACTGAACGACATAATCTTTGTCGAGACCGCTGGTTTTATTTACATTATCTGTAGTTAATTCTGAAGGACCACGGATTGTTTCTTTTGAATATTCCCAGACGGTGTAAAGCCGTGAAAAATTCATTCCAACAGCGATTATTGTTCCCGC
>DYSZ01000026.1:27399-29800 GCA_020726265.1 Draconibacterium orientale | reverse complement strand
CTGCAAAGCCATTGCAAGTCTGGCAAAACAGTCTGTTCCCGATATCGTGAATGCGGCTTACAACGTGAACAAACTGAGTTTCGGACGCGATTATATTATACCCAAACCCGTTGACCCACGACTGATTACCGAAGTTTCATCGGCAGTAGCCAAGGCTGCCATCGATTCAGGAGTGGCCCGTAAAAACATTACCGACTGGGATGAATATAAAAAGAACCTGCGCCACCTGATGGGACATGAATCGAAAATGATGAGTCAGTTTACCGAAATGGCTGCTCAAAACCCGAAACGTGTGGTTTTTGCAGAAGGCTCGCACCCGAATATGCTCAAAGCAGCTGTTGAAGCTTTTCAACTGGGTGTATGTTACCCTGTTTTATTAGGTAATGACGAAAGAATTGAAAAACTGGCAGCAGAACTGAACCTGAGCCTCGAGGGATGCCAGATTATAAATCTGCGCCACGACCGCGAAGCCGAACGCCGTGAACGATACGCCAAAATTCTGGCTGAAAAACGTGGCCGTCATGGCGCCACTTTCGAAGAAGCCATGGACAAAATGTTCGAACGCAACTATTTTGGAATGATGATGGTGGAAACCGGTGAGGCTGATACTTTTGTAACCGGTGTTTACACCAAATATTCAAATACAATTAAGGTTGCCAAAGAAGTAATCGGTATAAAAAAAGGGTTCAATCATTTTGCAACGATGCATATTGTTAATTCAAAAAAAGGAACTTTCTTTTTGTGCGACACATTGATTAACCGTTATCCATCAACTGAAACATTGACTGATATTGCACGCCTTGCCAATGAAACTGTGAAATTTTTTGCCCGTGAACCAAAAATAGCCATGCTTTCGTATTCTAACTTTGGCAGTGATGAAATTGGAAGTCCGGCATCAGTTCACGAAGCAGTAAGGTATATGCAACAGGAGTTCCCTGACTTGGCTATTGATGGCGAAATGCAGGTAAATTTTGCTCTCGACCGTCAGTTACGCGACCACAAATATCCGTTTTCGAGGTTGAAAGGATTGGATGTAAATACGCTCGTTTTTCCTAACCTCAGTTCAGCAAACACAGCGTACAAACTGATTCAGGAAATTTCACCGGCCGAAAACATCGGGCCAATACAGATGGGATTGAATAAACCAATTTATTTTACTGATATTGAAAGTACAGTGCGCGACATCGTAAACATCACTATCATGTCGGTTATCGATGCCATTGTTAAGGAAAAAATCAGCGAATAATCTTTCGTATCAACGCTGTTTAGTTAGTAAAAAAGACTTCGACTACGCTCAGTCTGACAGTCACCCTGAGCGATCCCGAAATTTCGGGAGAAGGGTGTTTGAGAATAATTCCTACTTCACTATGCAACATTGAATGTCGATTGAAAACATAAAAAATGGCAGAATAATCACCGATTTTGCCATTTTTTATTTCAATACATAGTGATTACTTTTTCAAAAACGGGTGAAAATCGCCTTTTAATCCCTGTGGTTTTGTATTTCGCACATAATCAGTCAACTCAATACTTTCACGGGCATCATCAATTCCGAATCCATTGCCGGCAAGAATCTGGCGGTAAGTTTCTGTATGCAGGTCGGTAAAACCTTCGCTAAATTCCACCTCTTCACCATTAACTGTAATTGAGCGATAAGTTCTTTTCCCTTTTTGCACAGCTTCTTTTGGCAAATCTTCAGCATCAACACTCAGAAACCAGCGTACCCGTGCTTTTTCGAGTTGAAGAAATCCTGCGGCTTTTGTCGGAGTGTATAAATGCACAATGTTTCCCTTCACATTTCCAAAAATCCATGTAATCATATCGAATAAATGTATCCCGATGTTGGTGGCCACTCCACCCGACTTTTCAACATCACCTTTCCAGCTTTTCAGATACCAGTTGCCGCGGGTGGTAATGTAACTCAGGTCAACATCAAACATTTGAGCCGGGCTTTCGTCAATTTTCCTTTTCAACTCAAGTATGGCTTTGTGATACCTGAGCTGAAGCACGGTGAATACACGTTTGCCTGTTTCGGCTTCAATGTCTTTAATAATGTGCATGTCGTGCGGAAAAATCACCAGCGGTTTTTCGCAAATGGCATCGGCTCCATTGCGCAGAGCAAACCGGATGTGCGACGGGTGCATAAAATTAGGCGTGCAAATACTCACCAAATCAATGGGTTTTCCTTCGCGGCGAAGGTCGCCTATGTATTTATCCAGATTTTCGATTTCAAGAAAAAATTCGGCATCCGGGAAATAGCTGTCTATACGGCCCATCACATCGAATTTATCGGTGGCACAAACCAGTTCGTTTCCGGTTTCCTTTATCGCCTTCATGTGTCGGTCGGCGATGTAACCCGCTGAACCTATTAATGCAAAACGCTTCATTTTATAGTATTGAG
>DYSZ01000026.1:0-27299 GCA_020726265.1 Draconibacterium orientale | reverse complement strand
GTATTGAGTATTGAGACTTTACTTTTCAGATTTTAAAAAACCGTTGGTTAAGATATATTTTTCACCGGTCTCGGAACAAATTAAATCGACACTCAAAATAACGCCCGATTTGCTGACCCAGCCTTTCTGACGGGCAGGAACACCGACCATCAATGCAAATGGTTTCACATCTTTTGTGATAACAGCACCGGCACCAATAAAACAGTATTCACCCAAAGTTGCTCCGCAAATAATTGTGGCGTTGGCGCCAATGGAGGTCCCCCTTTTAACCAGCGTCTTTCTGAATTCCTCTTTACGATTCACCGCACTGCGTGGATTTATGACATTGGTAAAAACCATCGACGGTCCTAAAAAAACATCATCCTCGCAAATCACGCCTTCATATAGCGAGACGTTGTTTTGTATTTTAATGTTGTTCCCGATTTTTACTTTGTTTCCCACAAAAACATTTTGCCCAAGTATACAGTTTTCGCCGATTTCGGCGGTAGCCATTACATGTGTAAAGTGCCAGATTTTTGTGCCTGCCCCGATTTTCGCGCCGGCATCAACAATGGCTGATTCGTGTATAAATGTGTTATTCATTTTATTCTGTTTTCACCGCGGAGGCACGAAGGCGCTGAGTTTTTTCTTTGCGTCTCTCCGTCACTGCGGTTAATTAAATTCAAAATATTTCTTCACGGTATTTACAATAAACTCCAACTGCTCTTCCGTCATTTCGGTGTGCATGGGCAGTGATAACACAGTTTCAGCAAGTTGCTCGCTTACAGGGAAATCGCCTTTTTTATAACCAAGGTATTGATACGCTTCCTGCAAATGATGCGCGCCCGGATAATAAATCATCGACGGAATTCCTTTTTGCTGAAGAAAAGCCTGTAATTCATTCCGCTTCTCAGTTTTTATAGTGTACTGATGAAAAGCGTGTGTGCTGTATGCGACACGTGCCGGAATCTTCAATCCATCAACACCCTTCAGATGCTCGTCGTAAAATGCGGCTGCCTGCTGACGGGCTTTAATATGTTTGTCGAAATATTTCAGTTTAACATCCAAAACTGCAGCCTGTATGCTGTCGAGACGAGAATTTACGCCAATTCTTTCGTACTGGTATTTGGCTTTCATGCCATGATTAGCAATGGAGCGAATAGTGATAGCCAGTTTTTCATCACCTGCATAAATTGCACCTCCATCGCCAAAAGCGCCCAGATTTTTTGAAGGGAAAAACGAAGTACATCCAATGTGACCAACAGTTCCGGCATGTTTTCGGGTTCCGTCGCCGAAAATATATTCAGCGCCAATGGCCTGCGCTGCATCTTCAATTACGTAAAGATTGTGCTTTTGGGCAATCGCCATAATTTCTTCCATGTTGGCGCACTGTCCGAACAAATGAACCGGCACAATTGTCTTTGTTTTCGGGGTAATCAGTTTTTCAATCAGTGTTGTATCGATATTAAAAGAATCGGGCAAAACATCAGCAAAAACAGGTTTCAACCCCATTAATGCGAGTGTTTCTACCGTGGCAATAAAAGTAAAAGGCACTGTAATCACCTCGTCGCCGGGTTGCAAGCCAAGCGCCATGTAGGCAATTTGTAAGGCATCGGTACCATTGGCACAGCCAATAACATTTGTGGAAAGATAATTGGAAAGATTTTTCTCAAACTCAAGTACTTTGCCGCTTTTTATAAATTGGGTTGAACGAATCACCTCCTGTATGGCCTCATCAATCTCGGCTTTCATCGTCAGGTACTGACCGTAGGTATCGCACATGTGGATTGCTTGCATTGTTAAAAGCATTTCTCAGAATTAAAAGTAAACTGGAATATTGGTGAATTTATTACTTTAATTGAATTAATTAATTACATGGAAAGAAATCGGGAACTTTCATATATGACTTGAAAATCTAATTTGATATTTTTGGATCGGAGATACTCCGGTTTATGAGCAAAACAGGTCAATTGCGGCCAAATTAGTTTAACTCCGTTGTTTGAACCTACTGTTTGTCTTTACCTTTGTAGGCTACATGCTCCTTTTTAGCAGATATTTAAGCTATGTGAACGCACCTCTCCCATGCACTCCCGTGTTGTTATCCATGTTTTTTTTTGTTTCTATGCCGCTTCGATGAGCCTGTCGAGCCCGCCTGAAAGACACAGTCGGGCAGGCTCTTCCCAGTCGGCTTTATAAAAAAGGTGTTCATACATTTTCAATTCTATTTGATGCCCGCTGCTGGTTATTTTGGCGGGCACGGCAATAAACCAATCAATAAATGTCTGGTGTTCCTGTTTTTTGAACTTGTTTTTCTTTTGGCGCACCATCACTGACAGGTTGTAAGCCAAAACATTCAATTGCCAGAGAATGTCGTTTGCCCAGAAGTTATCGGTTAGCGTACTTCCTGCCATCACCTGGCCTTTTACCCGTTCTATCCATGTTTTGCAATGCAGATTTTGCTTCTTCGCTCGCCAATTCAAAACAACTTTTAATTGGTTCTTCAGCTTCTTATTCGTATTTTTCATCCCGAAAGTGATTGTTTCTTGTCTTTATTTCTGTTTGTAACAATTTAAATATAAACACATTAAATCATTTTTATTGTTGTTTTATTTTAGATTTTTAAGGAGAATGTGAGGGGTTGTGTAATCAATACAGCTTTCATTTTCTTATTAAAACCCTGCAAGTTTCTTTACTTTCTCCCAAACACCATCATCAACGGGGATTCCCAATTCCATATTTGTTTTCCGCGTTAACATCGACTGCTCACCCGGATAATAAATATTGCCATTTTGGGTTGCCGATACCGAAGATTTCAATTGCTGAACCGTTGATTCCAAAACATTGTCGATAAACTCTTGTCTATTGATTTTTAACGGGTTGACTGCAATAGAAACCTGATTACAACTGCCACAACTTCCTTTACCCGCTTTGTCGATAGCGCAGGAGGCAGCCCATTTGACAGCAAAGCAGCAATTGAATCTAAAAAAATGGCAAATCCTGAGCCTTTCCAATAACAAGTTGGCAAAATTCGCATGGATTCTTCAATAGCCCCCGGAATGTCAGTCAGATTTCCATCTTTATCTCAACCGCCGGGAAAAGGCAGTTTTTCATTTTTCAACCGCATAACCTGGAGCTTCCAATACGAGTATTGCGACATTGCCATATCGAGAACCAAATGTCCGCTTTTTCGCGGAACAGCCATCACGAAAGGATTATTCCCGATGCCAATGGTTTTGGCTCCTCAGGCCGGCATACACGATTCGGTGTTGGTCCAGCAAATAGCAATATAACCTTTGTCGGCTGCCTGCCAGCCGTAAGCTCCTCCACGCATCCAATGCGTTGTATTATTCAGACTCACCATTCCGGGCCCGTTGATTTCGGCAATATCAGTTGCCCGGTTCATCGCAAACCGCGCATTTAGAATTCCGGGACCAAGGTTTCCGTTGTATATCTCAAGTGAGCCAAGATTATTTGCCAGGGTTGGTTCGGCATTCACTTCAACCCAGCCTTTTTTTATGTAATCGACAAAACGCTCCACTCGATTGAGCCCGTGCGAATAGACGCCATCTCTGCTCGACTCCGTATGTATCTGTGCGCAAAAATCAGCTTTTGCTTCAGGTAGTCCAGCCAAAACAAACGCCCTTTTAACAGTATCTTTCATTTCATCAAATGCAATCCTCGTCATTTTCAGTTGTTTTAGTTCTTTTCATATCTAACTTTTTTGCACAAAAAAAACCGGCTCCTTTATGAAACCGGTTCAAGATTTTTTACTTACAATCTGTTCTAAACAAGAATTTTTGTGGTAATGTTGCTGATGCTGATTTCCAACGCTTCAAACGGTTTGCCGTTGCCTTGGTTGTCGTCCTCAACAAACAAATATTTCATCCCTGCTGTTTCGCGGGCGGCATAAATGCGTTTAAAGTCGATAAGACCGGCTCCCACCGAAGTGATGTCGTCTTTTATCACATCGTAAAAAGGTGCGCTTTGCTGAGCCATATCTTTAAAATGGAACAACTGGAAACGACCCGGATATTTGTTGAACATTTCAACCGGGTCCTGACCGGCTTTTGTAGCCCAATACATATCGAGTTCCATGGTAATCAGCGTTGTATCCATTTCGGGCATAAAAATGTCGTAATACGGAACTACACCATCGATGTTTGCAAATTCAAAATTGTGGTTATGATACCCAAACTGAATACCCACTTCTTTCATTACAGCACCCACCTGATTCCAGTCGGCAATCATTTTTTTGTATGATTCAATGTTGCGGTTTACTTCTTCAACCCAGGGTTGTACACAATATTTCACACCCAGAAGTGCATGGTCGTCAGCCATTTTTTTGGCGCTTTCCATTGTAATTCCTGCAGCTTCAACACTTGTGTGGCTGCTAACAATATCCATTCCTAGATCGTTGACAATTTTCCTGAATTCAGCTGGCATAAAACCATAAAATTTGCCATCGGCATAGTTGGCAAGTTCAAGGTATTTATATCCCATATCAGAAAGTTTCTTTAATGTACCTGCAACATCTTTTGACATTTCGTCGCGAATAGTGTACAATTGCAGCCCTACCCCAAAACTTTTGCGGTCAACCGGCTGGGCAGCAGGTTTTGCTCCGGGTTTACATGCCATTGGCCCGAGTGCAATTACACCCAAAGCTCCGGCGGTCGAAATTTTCAGAAAATCTCTTCTTTTTTGAAAGTCTTTCATAGTTTATCTTTTTGGTTAAATTTATTTTCCGGTGATAAAAATAATGCAATAGTTTAAAAATTGAAAGTCAGCCACTGTAGTTTTTCCCAAATGAGTGATTTATACCGAAATTTCGATGATTTGCAAGATTTTTAAAAAAGATAATTTGGATTTACAACAAATTACTATTTTTGCACCACAAATTTTCAGACTGTCCTGTGGTGTAATTGGCAACACGTCTGATTCTGGATCAGAAGAGTTCAGGTTCGAAACCTGACAGGACAACAAAATAAAAACCGCAACCGGCGGTTTTTATTCATTTCAGCTTTTTCTGAATTTATTCGGACCCTGCTCCTGCTTACTTTTTGGTAATAAAACCCACACTCAATACAGGTCTGAAATCATTCTTAATTTATATCGATATATTTATATTTTTGCATACGTTTAAAATAAATCAAAATGGAATTTAAAAAATTAGATATTAAACCTGAAGGAAACTGGGTAAAACGAAACATCTGGACCCCGCAGGGAAAGAAAACCATGATTTTTATTGCCATCGGAGCTGTTGCCGGCCTGGTAATATTTGTTGCCACGCAGGATAAAAAAATAGCTGAACTCACATTCGGAGAGGTATTTAAAAGCATGACGATGGGTGGTTTTTTCGGGTATTTTATCAACAACAGTCCTTGTGCGCGTAACCAGTGTTGAGCTCATTCTGAACAAAAAAGAAAAACTGTATCAGGCATTTCTCAAAATCCCAATATCAAGTTTCTGCATGTTTAATAAAGCTTCTGTAATCCGTTGAGCTTTTTCTGGGTTGCTCAACATTCCGGGCAATTCAGCAGGAATAATTTGCCACGAAACTCCGAACTTATCTTCAAGCCAGCCACACATGCTATACTTTCCGTCATTCCCAAGTTTATCCCAGAAATAGTCAATTTCTTCCTGCGTCTGGCACTCCACTACAAACGAATTTCCCGGCGTAAAATCATAATCGTGTGGCATGGCGCTGCTCATCGCATTGAAAACTTTGCCCTTCAGCCTGAACTGCGCGAAAAGCAAAGCTCCATCTGGCATTCCGCTCTCAGGTGAATGTGGTGCTGAAAAATAAGTTCCTGAATCAGGAAATATTTCTTCATAAAACGACAGCGCCTCTTTAACTCGCCCATTTTTCCCGTTTACAAACAACAGCGTCGGCACAATCTTCTGTGCATGTGTTGTCTGACTTGCATCTAACTGCCAACTTACACCAAATTTATCTTCAACCCATGCGTACAATGGCGACCAGTTGTATTTATCAAGCGTAAAAAAAACTTTTCCATCCTTACGCAGCGAATTAAACAAACGGCGGGTTTCATCTTCACTTTCGCAGTAAACTGTGTACGAAACTGCCTGTGTCATTTTATACATGGAGCCACCGTTTAAGGCCATAAACTCAGTGCCTATCAATTCAAATGTTGTAACCAATGGGGACGATGATAAAACTCTACCCCCACCAAACACAGATGAATAAAATTCGGCAGCTTCACTGCCATTATTATCGAACCAGAGACAAGGATAAACGGGTGATTTCATAATTTATACGATTTAACTTAAAGATTGAAACACCACCAAGTGCGAATTGTTTTGTTATAAAAAGAAAAAAGGGTAGCCGAAAGCCACCCCTGATTCGCATAATTTAATGAAGACAAAAAAATAAGGGTGCTCAATATTAGACAATTAATGTTTTCAATATTCGGGCACCCTTTCCATTTTATGAACACACCCTGGTGAATAACCCCAAAAACGATGAACCCCGTTATATTTTCGGATATCAACGAGCGAAATCAGGGTGCAGAAAACTCAATTTTCCACAATCCTCTGAAATCATTCAACTTATAACTGGTAGCCAAATCGCTTGGATACAATGTTTGTATTTTTTGAACAGTTACCGAATCGATATCAGTTCCGGGAACGCCGTGACATTTTAAACAGGCTGGCATGGTGGTTCTGATGGATTTGTAAAACACAAGTTTTTCATCGAGCTGAACAACCGTATCGGCAACCATCCCTTTTTCAAAAATCGCCCAAAGTTCTTTATCTGTGGCTGATACCAGTGCATTTTCCGTATTCCGGTTTTTGGCGGAAATTCTTGAAATTGTGCAATTGAAAACGTTGTTCAGGCTGTCGGTGATTCCGGAAGCTTTCAAATTACAAAATTCAACGGCGTAAGCCGGACCACCTGTTTGTATTGCAGCAGCAACATTTGTAAGCAACGCCGCCTGAGCCAACGCTGAAATATTATTCCCCTTTTCGATGTGTTCGATATAAATTTCGGGTTGAATACTTTTTTTACATGAAAACAGTAAAAAGAAAACCGTTAACAAAAGCAGTAATCTGTTTTTCATCTCATTATAATTGTTGATTTTAAAGGTATTCGATGTAACTCGCTTATAATGATTCATCTGTGTGATAATATTTTGTAATGCTCGTTTCATTATCGTATTTATTTATGTTACTTTTTATCAAAAATTGAAAGGTCCCATTCATCAAGCCATTCGAGATAAGGGTTCCCTTTTTCATTAAACTGAACAGGCAACCAAATGTATCGGCCGTCAATTGCATTATCCGGATTCCACGGTCGGACATAAAAATGAAAGCCTTCTTTTTCCCTGCAACCGGCAAAATATATGTACTCTGTGCGTGGAAAGTAGGTTCTTTGTCTTCTCCAACGCAAGGATTTTCAATGTACTCCCAACTATCCATTACCGAATCAGATACCAGCAAACGTGCTGCGTTTAGCGCCCAACCAGTGCAACCCGATGTTATCATGAAATACTTGTTGTTGTATTTGACAACGCCGACGCTTCATTGTGACCGATTGGCAAAACCCGAATATATTTCCCTGTAAAACCAGTGTAATCATCGTTCAGTTCGGCAATGTGCAATGTCAGGTTTCTTCCGAAGCATAAATGTGGTATGCTTTCCCATCATCATCAACATAAAGTGCCATGTCGCGAGCCATTTGTCCTTTTTCAAAATCGCGGTGCACAAACATTCCATCTTTCACCGCCTGAATCCATTCATCCGACCAATCTTTCAGATTTTCAGGGAACTTTTCTGAGATTAGTTCATTGCTGAAATTTACCGGCCACATGCCCGCATTCGGATGAACAGCTTTTATAAAATTGTACGGACGAAAGGATTATCAGCTACTGCCACGCCGGTTTTTTCCGCTTTATAACCTTAGCCTTTCAACTCAAGGTGAACCCACATTACAAATTTTCCGGTTTTCTTATTAAAAATTACTTTCGGCCGTTCAATAACACAATCTGCAGTTATTTCGCTATCAGGTTCGTTGCTTACCGAAAATGCGATTCCTTCATCCGTCCAGTTAATCAGGTTTTCCGACGAGTAACAATGAACGCCCACCCAGGCTTGATTGCCTTTTTTGCCTTCTACTTTATGTTCGCCAAACCAGTAATATTTACCATTGTGAAACAAAATTCCGCCACCGTGAACATTGATATGCACTCCTTTATTATCGAGCCAGATTTCACCAAGATTGAAGGTTCCTGTCTTTTGGCAATCAGCAGAATAACTGAAGAAAACAGATGCAAAGAAAAACAGTAAAGTTCTCATGTAGCTTGATTAAGCTAGTTTATTTTTCTTGCGTTCCCCTATTCCTTCAAACTTTCCAAGGCCATTTCACGCAGTCTTCTATTTCGGGGAAGAGCACAAAATCGGCTTTTCCTTTCATGGCAAGGGTTTTAACATCGAATCCGGCAAGTTGTGCAAGCGCCGTTTCCATTGTTTTGCCCGAAACAGAAACATCGTCAACCAGCAAAACACGTTTCCCCTCGAGTTGCAATTCGGGTTGGTACAACACTTTTGGTTCATCAAAACGCGGAGTGTTTTTCTCGTCGCGGTAGTTCAGTGTCATCACCGCCAATTCGGCATTTAAGTGAAACGCCACAAAAGTTGCAGGCGGAATTCCACCCGAACCAATACCAACAACCACATCAATTTTGGGAAGCTGCATCTGTTTCAGCCGTTCGGCAATTTCTTTAAACGATAACGGTACCATTTTCAATCAGAATATATTTATTGCAAGAATACATGAAACCAAAGATTTCGCCAAATCGTTATTGCGACTCATTTTCAGTTGTTTTGTTCACAGGTATTTCGAGGAAAAATGTGGTGCCAACTTCCAGTTCGGTTTCGAACCAGACCTTTCCTGAAAAATTCTCGGCTATATTTTTTACGATGGCGAGTCCAAGTCCCATTCCGCTGGTTTTTGTGGTAAAACTGGGGCTGAATAGTTTTTCGCGCAAATCAACCGGAATACCAGTTCCATTGTCGGAAACAGCAATAAGCGCCGTATCTTCGTTTTGACTCAGGGAAATATTTATTTCGCCGTCCCTGTTTTCAGGAATAGCTTGTATTCCATTCTTTATCAGGTTGATGATAGCGCGCGAAAATTGTTCCCTGTCGGCATTAACCATTACCTGCCCTTTTCCGGTTGAGCTAAAACGAATGGTAATTCTGTCGTGCGTTACAAAAAGCCCGATAACCCTCTCCAGCTGATTTCCGAGGTTGAAAACCTGGTTGCGTGCGGTCGGTATCTGTGCAAAATTGGAGAACTCGGTGGCAATATTCGATAGATTATCGATTTGTTCTATTAATGTGGCAGTAACCCGTTCAATGTATTCATTATACTCTTTCCCCCGACCCCGGGCCTGCTGCAGGTGCTGAATATTCAGCTTCATTGGTGTCAGCGGATTTTTAATTTCGTGAGCAATTTGTTTGGCCATTTCGCGCCATGCCGATTCGCGTTCCGAACGCGCCAGCAAATCGGCACTGACTGCCAGTTCATTCACTTTTTTATTGTACTCTTTTACCAAACTGCCAATTTCGTCGTTACGGCTGTAGTAAATTGGTTCATTGTATTTGCCCAGTTCCATTTTTTTCAGTTTTTCCTGAATCACAACCAATGGGTGTGTAATTTGGTTGGCAATAAAAACGGCAAGTACGATGCTCACCAACAACAGCAAAACATACAAATTGATAAATGCCACAATAAATGTTGTAATCTCCTGGTTGTATTTATCCTGCGAAATAAAATAGGGCAAATTTATCGCCCCCAGAATTACGCCTTCGTTATTAATAATTGGTTTGTAAACCGACAAATAGGAAAGATGACCGATATTTTCGGGTTGAAAAAAATTGTTGTATTGGGCATTCTGAAAAATCTCGTAAAATGCCGATGAATTGATTCGGGAAGAAACCAGACCGCGCTGAAAAATCTCGACACGTGAAGAGGCTAACAAATCGCCGTCAACACCATAAATATTAATATCGGTCTGGAAAATATTTGAGAGCTTTGCTAATTCACGGGTTAGCCAATCAACCAGTAGTGGCGTAATTTCATCTTTATCTTCGAGCCTCATATCAATTTCTTCTGAAATCGATTTCATCTTCTCGTTCAGGTCGTTACGATGTTTCATTCTGTATTCGCGCACATTATAAAATATGGTGGCCAACGCCACAAGCAACAACGAAACAAACACGATTGAAATAATGGCAGCCTGTATTTTTAGTTTCAGGTCAAAAACAATTTTTTGTGGAAAAATCTTTCGGTTGATAACAACAAACAATAAAACCAGGATGAGAAAGTAGAAAACAAAAAGATATGGGAATGAAATCAAATAATCGGCAAACGTGGTGAGTTCGCGTGAAACGATTATAAAGTTATTTTCGTGGGTATGATAAATAAGATGCTCGTACCCGTCCCGTCTTTGCAACGTAAACTCCTTATCTTCAGGCTTATATGAATCGATATAAAAATTATAATTGTAGTCGCCCAGTTTATCCGTCAGTTCGCCGCCATAGTATTTGGCAAAATTAAATTTACGGTAGTTTTCTGAACGGGTAATTGATTTATCGATTAAAAGTTCGGGGAATCCAATTCCTTCAAAAAGCAAATCAGAATCGAGATCGATGTAAATGGTTACCCCGTTTTCAGTACCGGGCATTTCGAAATGCAGTTTCCCCGTGTACGAAATACGGCCGTTCATATTATCCATAAAATAAAAACTGGTGCCGGCAATACGCACACCCATATCCTGAATCATCGACTCCATCAGCAAATCGCACGGATAAGTCTGATTATCGGGCTGAAGGATAAGACTATCGGCAGGTTCGCAAACATACATTTCGAAAATATACTTCTTAAAATATCCATTAAAGTAAGTCCGTTCAAAATACTCCTGCAGGTCTTCTTTCTGAATCAGTAAACTGAGGATTGCATTATCATTTCTGATTTGTTTTTCAATTTTCTCAAGAAATTCTTCGGCTGCCGGATCGCGTTCGGCAGTGAGGGTGATGGCAAAAAGCTTCTGACTCTCAAAATCCTTTTTATCAATTGTGCGGTAAAACGCAATTAGCGAATAAACCGATGCCAGCGAAACAAATACAATAAGATAACTCAACGAAAGCTTTTTCATGCGGTTTTTACTAAAAACAGCGGCCACCAGCGATGCGATGAAAAAAAGCAATAGCGCCGGAAAAGCAGCTTCTCCGACCGCTATCCACTGCAAAAAACCAAACACAACTGAAATGGTTGCTGTGAGCATAAGCAACCTACCGGTTGAAAACTCTTCACAAGCCTTGCCCGTAATGTTGACCAGCAGAAAAAGCACAGAAAATAAAATCAATCCTACAGAAAAAATTCCAAGAATACTTTCGGGTGAAATGCCGATGATTTTATTTAAAGTAAACGAAATTGTTGAATTATATATCAGTATTTCAACAAGATAGTTTGCTATTAAAAACAACAATGCAGTGAATAGAAACAGCAACACACGAATCAGTTTTTTTGGCAATCCTGAGTCGTTCTGCAATTTAACCAGATTGATGTCGACGGTTAAGAGGTACAACCAGAAAGTAAAAAACAGCGAAATCAGAAAGTAATCGCCAAGTGAAGGCAACCAGATATTTAACGCAAAGACCTCGGGTTTAAATATGGGTAAATGTGCTAAAACTACCGGGAAGTTGAAAATTATATGTATCCATAAAATAACAAACAAAGCTGCTCCCAAAGAAAGCACACGAAACATAAAACTTGCACCCGATGCAAAAAACTCAAGTTTAAAGTAGAACAGTAAAAGCATTAAACCCAGAAAGTAAATAAATGCAGGCAAATACAACTGGTTTTCACGACAGCTATAATCACCGTCGGGTTCAATGCCAAAAAGGTAATTCCCTTTTGTATCAATTATCGCATACGACTTCTCGGCAGGGATTGGTTCTATTTCAAAACTTTCGGGTATTCGGTATGCTTTAAAGAAAGAGTTATGTAAATAATTGTTTTCGTGCTCGTAATTGTATTTAATAATATGCAGACCAACCACCTGCAAATTTCCCGTTGTTCGAGTCTGCATCAGGTAATAACCATTCGGGAGTTGAACTAGTCCTTCTTTTTTCCTGTATTCCCGGGTCGAATTATAAAACGCCACAGATCGATCGCTCCAGTACACAAGTTTTCCTGAATCGTAAACCAGGTAAGCTGTACCTGTTTCGTCGATCGGAGTTATGTGATTTTTCAGCGTTTCGAAATAAGAACCGTCAAAAGTACTGTCGGTTATGGCGGTTGAAATAGTCAGCGTTTGTGTTGTGAGTTCGAGCTCAAATTTATGCAGTCGCTTTTGAATATCTTCAATTACGTGTGTTTCGGGATGCTCTCTTAACAAATGATTTTCGACAATTGCAGCCAAAGCAAAAAAGCTTAAAGCAAAAATAAGAAAAGTGTATTTGTTTAATTTCAGTAACATTGGTCAATCATGATGATATGGTTCGCCTTTCAAAATAGTAAAAGCCCTGTAAATTTGCTCAACGCACAACAATCGCACCATTTGGTGAGAGAAAGTAAGTTTTGAAAGTGAAATTTTTGAAGCTGCATTTTTATAAACTTCATCCGAAAAACCGTACGGTCCCCCCACAACCAAAACCAGTTCTTTTAATCCCGATGCCATTTTGCGTTCAAGAAACTGCGCAAACTCGCGCGATGTAAACTGGCTCCCATTTTCGTCGAATAAATGAAGTTCTTTTCCCGGTTGAAGTTTGGTCAGAATCAGTTCTCCCTCAGTTATTTTTTGCTGTGTGGCAGTCATATTCGACTTTTTCCTGATATCGGGGATTACTTCAATTTCAAAAGAAATATAATGATTTAAACGCTTTACGTATTCGCCAATTCCTTCGCCCAGATAAGCTGCATCGGTTTTGCCAATTACAAGTAAAGTAATCTTCATATCAGATAATTGAGTTATAATTGTATAAATTTACAGTATCAAACCGGTAAAAGCTGCCTTTAGCATCATTTTTGCTGTATAGTTACGCAATTTTTGAAACAGAAATAAAATGTGGACAACAAAAAAAAGAGTATTTATACTTTTCATTACAGCGGTTTTACTAACCGCTTTGAGGCCCGACGCATCGGCCGAAATTCCTGATGAGATAATCAAGAGTTTAAAAACAGGAAACGCAAAAAGTCTTTCAGAGTATTTTAATCAAAACATTGAACTGGTTGTTCTTGAAGAAGATAATGTATGCAGCAAAGCTCAGGCACAGCAAATTGTGGGTAAATTTTTCAGCAATAACACACCCGAAGGATTTAACATCATTCACCAGGGAGGAAAAGAAGGGGCGCAATATGTAATTGGTAATCTGGTTACCAACAAGGGTAGTTTCAGAACCTATTTCCTGCTCAAAAAAACTGATGGCAAAGAGTACATTCACCAGTTGCGCATCGAACAACAATAAAATTCATGAGTCAGTTAGACAAATTTCTTGAACGTCTGCTGAAACTGGGAGAACGCATCGCCGAAAGGGCAAAGAAAGTTTCGCTTCCGTTTTTCGATGGTGTACCATTGTACGATGTTGCGCTGTTTTTTTGGAGAAGTATCGACAAAGGCGCAATACCAACGCGCGCTTCGGCAATCGCATTTTCTTTCTTTATCGCTTTTTTCCCTTTTATGATTTTTCTTTTTACTCTCATTCCGTACGTTCCGATAAAAGACTTTCAAAACGAATTATTTCTACTTATTAAAGAGGTGGTACCTACCAGTACTTTTTCTGCCATCGAAACCACTGTAAAAGACATCATTATGCAACCCCGTGGCGATTTACTTTCGTTTGGGTTTGTGGCAGCATTAATTTTTTCGACCAACGGGCTGGCTGCCATGATGAGTGCTTTCGATGCCACAGTACACAGCATTCAGCGCCGCACATGGATAAGTCAGAGAATTACCGCTATCTATCTGCTGATTATTCTTTCGGTTTTACTCGCGCTTGTGTTTGTATTTTTGGCACTTGGCGAACTTTTCATCGACTACCTGAAGGAATCGCTTACGCTGCACGACAGTTTTACAATACTTTTGCTCACCTTTATTAAGTGGGTTATTGTTATTTCATTATTGTTTTTCGCCATCTCGTTTTTGTATTATTTGGCTCCGGCCAAAAAAGTGAAATGGCGTTTTATATCGGCTGGAGGCACACTGGCTACTTTTTTAAGCGTGCTGGCGCTTTACGGATTTGCCTACTATGTAAATAAATTCAACCAATACAACCAGTTATACGGCTCAATTGGGACTTTACTGGTAATCTTGCTGCTTATGTATTTAATGTCGCTGATTTTGCTGATTGGCTTCGAATTGAACGCAAGCATACAACAGGCGCACACAAAAAAAACACTCATTCAGCCTTCAAAACTGATGGAAAGGTTCTGGATCAGGCGCGAATACCTGAGAAGATTGAATAATAAATTGAATTAATCCGGCGTGATAAGTTAGTTTTTCCCTTGTTTGAAAAGCAATTCCTTTTCACTTTTAGTAAGACTGTCGTACCCCGATTTGGCAATTTTTTCGAGAATCCGGTTGATTTCTTCCTGCTCCGCATTTTTCATGCGGTTGTATTCATAATCGTCGCGGGGAGTTTGTTTGTGAGTAACTTTCAGTTTGCTCTTTGGTTTGAAAAGATTTTCCAGCAACCGACCTGACCCCGTTAATAATTTTTCAACTCCAATGCCCATATCACGTCCTTTCCCGAGTTGCCAGATAAAAAACCATCCCCAAACTGCACCACCAAGGTGCGCAATGTTGCCTCCCGGATTCGATACCGAAATACTGATTACCGAAAGTAAAACATAAAAGGCTGCCACATATTTCAGTTTGAATGTACCGATAAACGAAAGATGAAGTTCCATGTCGGGGTCGTAAACAGCCACAGCTACCAAAACAGCATAAACCGAAGCCGAAGCCCCTAACAGCAACCCATCGGCATTTTCAAAAACAGGGAATAAATTATAGGCAGCCAGGTAAAAAATGGCCCCAAAAATACCTCCCAACAGGTACACTGAAAGCAGTTTCCCACTGTCGAGCCGGTAAAGAAACAATTTGCCAAACCAGTACAAACCCAGCAAATTAAAAAGAATATGAAGAAACTCTGTGTGCGTGAACATATAAGTTACTACCGACCATGGCTGACGAAACAAACTGTTTAAATCTGACGGAACCGACAGCAAACCGGCAATCGGATTGGGCATTGCAGAAAGATAGAAAACCACACCAGCCAGCATAATCAGCACAAAAACACCCAGATTGATGTAAATCAGCCGGGTGAGCGAGGTTCCTACCTTAAAAGTTTGTTTTATATCGGCGAAAATATCCATCGAAGAAAAATTCCAATTTCCAATTTCCAAAATCCAAGAATCAAATTCCAAATCTCAGTACTCAAATCTAAATACTCAAATCTCATTTTAATAAAACCGGTTCAGTGTTTTGTTCCAGTATTTAATCATGAAATAGCCAAAAATCATTCCTCCCAAATGAGCGAAGTGCGCCACATTTCCGCCGCCCCTGATTCCAAGAAACAATTCAATAACCCCGTACCCGATTACAAAATATTTGGCTTTGATTGGTATTGGCGGGAAAAGCAGCATCAGTTGGGTGTTGGGAAAAAGCATTCCAAACCCCAGCAAAATCCCAAACACAGCACCCGATGCTCCAACGGTTGGTGTATTAAGCAACAGGTTTAGTTTGGCTGGCAATTCGTTCGAAAAATTCTTTCCTTCGGCCCAGATTCCATACCCAATTTCTTTAACGTATTCTATTTCTTCAACCGATAATTTTGAGGTAACCGAGTAGTATTCGATAAAATTTACAGCCGAGTGAATTAACGCTGCTCCAATTCCGGTGACAAGATAAAAAAGCAAAAACCGTTTTGGACCCCAAATGCTTTCGAGTACGCGGCCAAACATATAAAGCGCAAACATATTGAAAAACAAGTGCGTAATATCGCCATGCATAAACATGTGCGTAAAAATCTGATGTGGCCTGAACTTGTCGGAAAGGGGGAAATGCAACCCGAGATACGTGTAAAGATTGATATCGGATTTGTCGAGCATAAAAGTACCCAGCAACATCAGCACATTTACAATAATCAGGTTTTTTACAACAACCGGTATGGAATTAAACGCTGGCCTGTAATTCATAATTTATTCATTGTTTTGGCTGGCAGTGCAATTGCCGAACCATTTTATTTCGGGTCGAAAATAACGACAATCTGTCATTTCGAGAAACTTTTTTCGATATCTGTAACCGGAATAATGTGCAGAACCCGTTTCCCGTCGGGCGAAAAATTAGGTGTGACACAGGCAAACAACTCATCAATGAGGTGAATGATTTCTTCCTGTTTCAGTTCGGTGCCGTAATCAAGCGCCGAAGCTTTTGAAAGCGAGCGTGCAATCTGTTCTTTTGCTTTTGCCCGTGCATCCACTGGCGATGTTTTGTATTCTTCAAGCAATCTCTCCACAATCACCGCCGCGTCGGTAACATCCAGTACTCCCGGTGTTCCGCTGATAATAAATGTATTTTTGCCAAAATCACGGATATCAAAACCCAGCGACAGCAATTCGGGAATGATGTTTTGAAGAATAGCTGAATCAGCCGGGTTCAGTTCGAGCGTTTGCGGAAAAAGCTGTTGCTGACTGGCTACTGAATCTGATTTCAGTACCTCCATAAATTTTTCGAATAAAATACGTTCGTGGGCGCGTTTCTGGTCGATTACCATCAACCCCGATTTTACCGGGGTGAGGATGTATTTCTGTTTCAGCTGAAGTGTTTTCTTCCCTGAAAACTGCTCGGGCGGACCAGCAAACAAAAGATCGTCAACAACCGATGATGGTTCATAATCGGGTTCGGGTTTTAGTTTGAGCTGAGTACCCAAATACAAATCTTCCCAACGGCCCAGGTTTTTGCGTTCCGCAGATGTTTTCCCATAATTACCCAATGTAGTGGGTTTTTCGTTATCAAACGGGTTGTAATCAGGATTGATCCTGATTTCGGGGAACTGAATTTCGCTGAACGATTTTGGGGGAAGCGGAATATCGATACTTCCACTCTGATCGAAATCGATGGATGGAACCACACTGTTTTTGCCTAGCGACTCGCGTACAGTTGCATGAATGATGGGCCAGATATCGCCCTCGTTTTCGAATTTGATTTCGGTCTTGGTGGGATGAACATTGATATCGATGTTTGCAGGGTTGGTTTCAAGAAAAAGAAAATAAGCCGGAAAAGCATCGGCAGGCAGCAACTGCTGGTAAGCCTGCATCACCGCCTTGTGAAAATAACCATGACGGATAAACCTTCCGTTTACAAAAAAGAACTGCTCGCCCATCGTTTTGCGTGCAAACCGCGGCTGACCCACAAACCCAAAAACTTTTACAAGACTTGTTTCCTCATCAACCCGTACAAGACTTTGGTTAATTGCCTTTCCAAACAAATCGACAATCCGTTTCCGGTGGTTGGCTTTCGGAAGTTCGTAAACGGGTGCATTATTATGAAAAAGTGAAATTTTAATTTCGGGATAAGGAATGGCAATCCGCTGTATTTCGCTGATAATGTGTTTCAATTCGGTGGTATTTCCTTTCAGAAATTTGCGTCGTGCGGGAACATTGTAAAAGAGGTTTTTAATCTGAAAACTTGTGCCATTGCTGCAGGCCACGGGTTCCTGTGTAATTACTTCGGAACCAGTAATATGAATAAAAGTTCCAACTTCGTCTTCCACTTTTTTGGTCCGCAGTTCAACATCGGCAATGGCAGCAATCGATGCCAGCGCCTCGCCCCTGAAACCCATGGTACGGATATTGAATAAGTCGTTGGCTGATGTGATTTTTGAAGTTGCGTGTCGTTCGAAGGCCATTCGTGCATCGGTAGGCGACATTCCACAACCATTATCTGTAATCTGGATAAGCGTTCGACCGGCATCTTTTACATGAATCATAATTTCAGTAGCGCCGGCATCAAGCGCATTTTCAACCAGCTCTTTCACCACCGAAGCCGGGCGCTGAATAACCTCGCCCGCGGCAATCTGGTTGGCCACCGAATCGGGTAATAACCGGATGATATCGCTCACTGAATATTCAGATTAAAAAAAAATAAACATTCGAACTGGGATTGAACACTATTCACCCCCATTCCCCTCAAGGGAGTAATAGCAGCCAACAAAGTCAGGCTTTTATTAGCAGCAATTCTCCCCTTGAGGGGATTAAGGGGTGATAGTTGGATACACATCATCATATTTTTAGTTTAAAACAACGAGTCGCCAAAAAACACGAGGAAAACAGCAAGGGCAAGAATCAGAATCAACCATAAAAGCCGTCGTTGCTGGGCTACCTTTGCCGAGCTGTCTGATTTTTGCCAGCCATCCGCATTTCTGAACTGCCCTTTGATATTGGGACGATACTCCCCGTTTTCAGTTTTTGAAGGTTCGTTCATCCCAAGTTCGCGCCTGATGCGTAGTTCGCGTGCTTCTGTTTCGTCCTGATCAGGGTCGTAGAACCGCGGTTTCATATTGAATTTTTTTGTACTGGGTGTATGAAAAAATTTGCTAATCATAGTTTTTCACCGATTTTTTTGCAAAGATACTTTTTATTGAAACAAATTGAAACCGACTTTTCCGGCTTTTACTCCAGTTAAAAATGCATCGATTTTTCCAGAATCAGAAAAAGTTGCTCCTGGTTGAGTGTCACTGGATTTCCCTTCATGCTACTGGCATTTTTTGCTTTCTCTACCAAACCGGGGAAATCAGCCTGTTGAACTCCGAACGAAGCAAGTGTCTGAATTTTAAACTTTTTTACCAATTCGCGCAACCAAACAACACCATCTTCAGCACAGGCATTTGTATTTCCGGTAAGCCATTCTGCCGCTTCGTGGTATTTTTTCAATACTTCGGCCTTTTTGGTTTTGCGAAGCGCTGCAACATTAATTTCCATTACTGGCGGCAGAAAACAGGCACAAACCGCGCCATGCGGAGCGGGATACAATCCGCCCAGCGGACCTGCGAAACCATGCACTGCACCCAGTTTCCCATTGGCTAATGCCATTCCTCCAAGCATTGCAGCAAAAGCCATATTTTCGCGCGCTTCTATGTTGTTTCCGTTTGTAAAAGCTGTTTCAAGTGAGGAGGCAATTCGTTGCAATCCTTCACGGCAAACCATATCGATAAACGGGTTCGATTTTGCAGAAACATAAGCTTCGAGCAGGTGGGTAAGTGCATCAATTCCGGTGTAAGCGGTAATTTCGGGCGAAAGGCCGATGGTTAAAAGCGGGTCGATTACAGCATATTGCGGATACATCCTGTCGCTGCGCAAACTCACTTTCACATTAAACTCCTCCGATTTAATAACCGCGTTTTTGGTGACTTCAGTGCCGGTTCCGGCGGTGGTTGGCACGGCAATCATTGGTAAAGGTTCAGCTGTAAGCGCTTTTCCTTTCCCAATTACTTCAAGATAATCTGTAATAATTCCGGCGTTGGTTGCCAGCGCTGCTGTGGCTTTGGCGGCATCGATGGCACTGCCACCACCCAACCCAACAATTACATCGCAATTATTTTGGTGAACAAGCGAAACAGCCGATATGATATCGGTTGTGGTTGGTTCTCCGCGAACAGAAAAGATTTGTGATGATATGCCGGGTTGGGTGAGTTTTTCAGCCAGTTCAATGGCATTTCGCCTGTTTGCGCCAGTAACAATCAGCGCATGTTTACCCAGCTTCACAACAAGTTCCGGAACTTTGCCCAGCGAACCGCAACCAAAAATAATCCGGGTAGGAACTGCCGATTCAAAAGTCAGAGCCATCCCTCTTCATCGGGGAAAATGTTGTAATATTTTATGCTGTGCCTAGGTTCTGCCATCATGTGGTTCACTGCATCGCGCCAGCGGGTATAGTGGTCGGTTAGCTTGTGTTTGGCCGGGTCTTCGTAACTGCGGTAAACTTCAACCAAAATAAACCGGGTTGGATCGTCGTGCTGCTGAACAATGTCAAAGCGCGCAATCCCCGGTTCCATCAGGCTTTCCTTTGCATTTTCAACAGTTAATGTTTTGAACTCCTCAGTATGCTCTCCCTTAACGTGAACAAAAACATGAACGATGTACATTGCGTTTCAGATTTTAAGTTGCAATAATAGGCAAAAAAGAAAAAAGTATTATACAACATATACTGCTCAATGAGAAATATAAAATATTTTGTATTACTTTAAGAAATACTAAAATTAAGTAGCATTTTATGAATTTTAGTAAAACATCTAAATATGCACTCAGAATCCTGAGCCACATGGCAAAGGATGAAACAGCACAATATTCTGCACAGCAGTTACATGAAGACATAAATATTCCTGTTCGTTACCTGCGCCGGTTACTTACCGACCTTTCGAAAAGTGGTTTCATAAAAAGTACCCACGGGCGAAATGGTGGATTCACATTTTCAAGAAGTGCTTCCCAAATTTTTCTTTCTGAAATAGTTGATTCGGTTGACGGATTTGAATCGATTAATGGTTGTATTCTCGGATACGATTCGTGTGCTTTCGATTACAAATGCCCCATGCATGTTATCTGGCAGGAAACAAAACAAAAAGTGATTAATACGCTAAAAAATACGTCGTTGCATGATTTGAGAAAAAACGACCTGGTTTTTGACTGATTTTCTTTGAATTAAAATGCTATCTGTGTGTAGTATTTATTTATAAAGTTAAACTTAAAAAATAACGATTATGGTAGATTCATCAGTTGTTCTGGCTGGACAAACTCTGGCCTACACGTTTTACTGTTCGGTCATTATTCTATTAATGATTTGGTTTGGAGTAAAAGTTACATCAGAGGGAAAAAGCACAAAGGTCTCACCTAGAGTGTTTTATTCATTTGTTGTATTTCTTGCAGTTATCGGAGTATCGCTTCACATGGTCACATTCAACACAATTCCGTGGGTGTCCATTGATGTGAACATGAAAAAGATTGTGGCCGACCGTACTTTCGAGATTACGGTTGAAGACCACGAGTTTAAACTGCCTTCTGAAAAACTGAAGTGCCAGATCAATGAAGTGGTTAAATTCAGTGTTACTTCAAACGACCTGACCTATGGATTTGGATTGTTCCGCGAAGACAATTCAATGGTAATGCAAATGCAGGTGGTGCCGGGGCACAAAAACGACTTGCTTTGGAAATTCAGTAAACCAGGCGTTTACACAATCCGATCAACGGAGTACTCTGGGCCAAAGGGTGCTGCCATGATTGTAAAAGATGCAGTTGAGGTAGTCGAAACCTTGTAAATCAATTTAATTATTATACAATAAAAAACTTAAAAAACTGAAATTATGAGTTTTGTACAAACATTAATATCGGGCGAACAAAAGTTGTTTAAACCCGACAGCCTTACACAAATGCAGAAAATTACACTTCGTTTTGTTGTAATCGGCTTAATTTATTACGGATTTGCTGTGATTGAAGGCATGCTGATGCGTGTTTACCAGGTTGAACCCATTGCAGCCATCCCGTCATACCAGTACTTTGCCATTTTAACGGCTCACCCACTGGTAGGAATTTTCGGGTCAACGTACTCCATTGTTTTCGGAGCATTTTTATTTCTGGTTCCGTTTCTGATGAAGAAACCAATCTGGAGCATTAAAATGGCCAACTGGACTTGCATCTTTATTGGTGTAGGAACCTTTGTTTTCTGGAGTGCAGGTTTTATTTCGCACTATTCTCCACTTTATACATTGTACTGGCCGCTGCCTGCCGATTTCAGCCAGTTTAGCGCTGTGGGCGGTGCATTTTTTATTACGGGTATCGCTCTCGTTATGGTGGGTACTGTGCTTTTTGTAATCAATATTTTTAAAACCATTACATACACGCCTGAAGGATGGGAAAAACAACCTTCCGGAAAACTGATTAAATCGGCATTGGGAATCGATGGATTTACCAACATGTTTGCAAAAAAACAAAAAGAACACCTTGTTTCACTGCCGGTTGCTGCCATCGCGCGCGGTACTGTCGATGTGGCGTTAAACGCAGGAATTATTCTGTTTACAGGAGTTTTGATTTTGGTGTACATGGTGGGTGCAATTTTAGGTTTCGACCTGAAAGAAACTGCGGTGGATGCACTACTTTACAAAAACTGGTTTTGGTGGGGACTTGATTTAATTGCTGACGGACTTGTTTTGATTTTTGTTGCCGGTACGTGGTATTTGCTGGCTACTCTAATTACTGGCAAACAACTTTTTATGCAGAACATTGCCCGCGCTGCATTATTGGTCGAATTGGTGGTTTCGTGGACAGTCTGGTCGCATCACCTGCTTTCAGATCAGGCTCAGCCAGCTATTCTGAAAATTGTTTCAGGAGAATTGGTTACAGCTTTCGAGTTAATAACGCAAGGTCTGGCTTTTTTTATTACGCTGGCCACACTGTGGAGTGCACGCCCTTTGAAAATGACAAATCCGTTGAAATTCCTGTTAGGCGGACTTTTGGGTTTTGCACTGGCAGTACCCGCCGGAATTATGCAGGCTGATATCGGGTTAAACCGCATATTACACAACACACAATGGATTATTGGCCCGCATGTACATGTTGCCATTTTGGTTGGATTAACGATGACTTTGTATTCAGCCATTTACCTGCTTTTCCCAATTCTAACCAACGGAGCAAAACTTTACAGTCAGAAACTGTCCAATATTCATTTCTGGGCTCACTTAATTGGAGGAATCGGCATGGGTGCATTTATGGGAATGGCCGGGTTGAAAGGTATGTTGCGCCGTACCATTTATTTCGACGGAGAATTTAATTTATACATGATTCTTGCTGCTTTATGTGGCTCTTTATTACTCATTTCATTCCTGGTTTTCTTTTACAACATTGTAATGAGCGTAGGATTGAATGGCGTACTTGGCATATTTACAGGAGCAAAGGTCAAAAACAAAGACCTTGTTCCTGCAGAAAATTAATCAATCAATTCAAGGAAAAAAAATCCCCGGAGTACTTGATTCCGGGGATTTTCTATTTGTATAAATCTTCATTTCTATCCTATTTCTGTCTGAAGAAAATTTGAATGGGAACACCCGAAAAATTGAAATTCTCGCGTAACTGATTTTCGATGTACCGTTTATATGGGTCTTTAATATATTGTGGCAGGTTGGCAAAAAACGCAAACGACGGCGTTGGCGAAGGCAACTGCGTTACATATTTTATTGAAATCGATTTTCCTTTTACCGAAGGTGGACCGTATTTTTCAATGGCCTCAAGCATCACTTCGTTCAATTGTGCAGTTTTTATTTTCTGGCTCCGCCGCTGGTAAACTTCTATTGCAGTTTCAAGCGCTTTGTGCACACGCTGTTTGGTGAGTGCCGAAATAAAAAGTACCGGAACATCGTTAAACGGGGCAATTTTTTCGTGAATTTCTTCGGTGAATCGTTTAGTTGAATGGGTTTCTTTATCAATTAAATCCCACTTGTTTACAAGAATCACAACCCCTTTTTTATTTTTAACGATGAGTTGGAAAATATTGATATCCTGTGCTTCAATTCCGCGGGTGGCATCAATCATCAGCAGGCAAACATCCGATTCTTCGATGGTGCGCACCGAACGCAAAACCGAATAAAACTCAAGGTCTTCGTGTACCTTTGTTTTTTTGCGCAACCCGGCAGTGTCAACAATCATAAAATCGTAACCAAACTTGTTGTAACGGGTATGAATTGAGTCACGGGTTGTACCTGCAACATCGGTAACAATGTTTCTGTCAACTCCCAACAAAGCATTTGTAAACGACGATTTGCCCACATTTGGCCTGCCCACCACGGAAATTTGTGGGAGGTTGAGCTCATCAATTTCCTGTTCGGTTTTCGGAAAATTCTCAACTAATGCATCGAGTAATTCGCCGGTACCGCTTCCTGTCATCGACGAAATACAGTAGATCTCACCCAACCCGAGGCTGTAAAACTGGTACGAATCGTTGATTCGCATGTTGTTATCCACTTTATTTACCGCCACCAGAACCGGTTTTTTCCCTTTGCGAAGAATGGCGGCAACAGCATCGTCGAGGTCGGTTACACCGGCTTCCACATCGGTGAGGAAAATTATCACATCGGCCTCATCGATGGCGAGATGCACCTGTTTATTGATTTCAGCTTCAAAAACATCGTCGGAGTTGATCACATATCCACCGGTATCAATTACTGAAAACTCGATGCCGTTCCACTCGGCTTTACCGTAATTGCGGTCGCGGGTAACGCCTGCGATTTCGTCAACAATGGCTTTGCGTTGTTCAATTAACCGGTTAAATAAAGTCGATTTACCCACATTTGGCCGACCTACTATTGCTGCTATTCTGCTACTCATAAAAAAGCCCCCTTCTGATTCCCCCTGAGGGGGAAGTTTCGAAAAATCACTATACTAATTCTAATTACTTTCTAATTACAAAATTGTTTAAACTCCACTCCCACGGAGAGCTTGTCCCGTCCCGAAATTTCGGGATTCGGAAGGCTGAGGGAGGATTTTATACGGCATCGTACCCAAAATTTTTCAGTGCCCTGTCTTTTTCGCGCCAGTCTTTGGCCACTTTAACAAAGAGTTCCATAAAAATTTTCTTTCCGAAAAACTCTTCTGCATCTTTACGGGCATCGGTTCCCACACGTTTAATCATTTCGCCTTTGTGCCCTATAATTATACCTTTCTGGCTATCGCGTTCCACATGAATCACACAACGCACATTGATAATTTTGTCTGTTTCTTTAAACTCTTCAACCTCTACCTCAACCGAGTAAGGAATCTCTTTCTGGTAATTCAGCAATATTTTCTCGCGCACAATTTCCTGGAAAAAGAAACGCTCGTTGCGGTCAGTCAAATCGTCTTTATCAAAATAAGGTGGCGCTTCGGGTAACAATTCCATGATGCGGTTAAACACCGGTTCGATATTAAATTTTTCCTGCGCCGAAATCGGGAATACTGTAGCTCCCGGAAAGATTTCAGTCCAATAATCAAAAAGTTTCAGCACAGCCTGTTGGTTTGAAAGATCGATTTTATTGATGAGTACAATTACCGGGACATTTGATTTGCGCACTTTCTCGATATAATCCGGATTTTTACCCTGAGTTTCAATTACATCGGTAACAAACAGAATCACGTCGGCATCAATCAGCGCCGAGTCCACAAATTTCATCATGGATTCCTGCAATTTGTAGTGCGGTTTTAAAATTCCGGGCGTGTCAGAATACACAATCTGAAAATCGTCGCCACTTACAATGCCTTTAATGCGGTGCCGTGTGGTCTGCATTTTCTTTGTGATGATTGACAATTTTTCACCCACCATGGCATTCATGATGGTTGACTTTCCCACGTTTGGGTTACCTATAATATTTACAAAACCTGATTTATGTGCCATTTCTTGTGTTACTTAAAATATTTGCCCCCACTGACTTCACCGAAAACCTTTAGTGAAACTCCTCCCTTTGGGGAGGATGGGAGGGGGAATTTTACAATTCCTTAAAAATCAGCGCAAAGATAATTTAAAAGATGGATGTTTTTGAATATCGATTCGCATGAACCAAAAAACTTAAAACTAACACCTGTATTTTAGATTCATATGGTGTGAAGAATTTTTATAACACAGCAACAAGTTCCTCGCTTAAAACGCCGGTTGCAATATCACGTACTTCGCCTGTCATCCGGATGTTCCAATCGTTATCGATTTCGATTTTCAGTTCGCCGCCCTGGATTTTTAAGGTTATTTATTCTTAATCCTGTTTCAAAATCAGTTTGACAATTTTTATTTTAAGTTATGCTAAAAATTTGTTGTCGTATTTTCTCACCCCCTGCCCCCTCAAGGGGGTAATAGTTGCTAACTCGGGAAGGCCTATGTTAGCGGCGATTCTCCCCTTGAGGGGATAAAGAGGTGAAAATTGTTTATACGGCATTATATTATTCATATTACTTACTTCCGAAATTCAATGGAACAAATTAGAAACCGCATATAACGGGACTACCTTTATTTTGCCGTATTGCGAAAAATTTTCAAAGGAAATCATGATCCCTTCCGGTGATTTTATTCCTCAATAAAAAGGTTTAAGCTTTGCATTTTTCCTGTGCTGACAATGTTACAACACGTACTTGTTGATTGGTCAAAGAAATAAATCAAAGGCAATTCTGCCTCATATCATTAAAAAGTCAAGGCTAGTTCTACCTCATTTCGTTAAAAAATCAAGGCGAGATTGATAAAGAAAACTATTTTTAAACTCTACAAGCAATATTTGTCGTTATAATTCCGCAACAAGTTCCGCGCTTAAAACACCGGTTGCAATTTCACGTATTTCGCCTGTCATCCGGATATTCCAATCGTTATCGATTTCGATTTTTAACTGGCCGCCGTGCATTTTTATGATAAGGTTGCGTTCGGTCAAACCACGTTTTACCATTACAGAAGCTACTGCGCATGAGGAACTTCCAGATGCCAGTGTCCACCCGGCGCCACGCTCCCAAATCATAATTTTAACTTCCGAGCGTGAAAGCACTTTGGCAAACTGTACGTTGATGCGGTTCGGGAACATCGGGTTGTTTTCGATTTGAGGGCCAAAAGTTTTCACCTCTTTTTCGTTTAACTCTTCTTTCAGAATCACGCAATGCGGATTGCCCACCGAAACACAATTGATTTGATAATCGCGGTATTCGAGATTCAAAGTATAATCAATACATTCAGCAGTAACTGCTTTTACCGGAATCATTGCAGATTCAAAAATGGCCTTTCCCATGTCCACTTTTACAATTGCAGCTTTTCCCTTTCTTTCTTCAACCACCTCAGCCTGAACAACGCCTCCGGGTGTTTCAATGGAAAATGATTTCGATTTGGCAAACCCATAATCATATAAATACTTGGCAAAAATGCGCAGTCCGTTGCCGCTTTTTTCAGCTTCGGAACCATCGGGATTCAGTATCCGCAGACCAAAATCAGCCTTTTCAGAAGGTACTTTCAGCAAAATTCCGTCCGACCCAATGCCGAAATGGACGTTACAGATAAGCTGAATGGCTTTTACTGTCAACTCAAAAGTGATATTATCCTGGTCAAGAACAATGTATTCGTTCCCTAACCCGTGTGATTTTACAAAGCTGTTTTGCATGATTATTCAATTTTCAGCAAAAGTAAAAAAGAAAAGAACCGTTCATCTGTTCAATCAACGGTTCTTCATTAACTATCTTTTTTAGTTCCTACTCAGGAGCGAAATTAACAATAAACTGTGTATATTTTTTTGATTAAAACAAATCACTCTATTAATTA
>DYSZ01000154.1 GCA_020726265.1 Draconibacterium orientale | reverse complement strand
TTGTGATGAGCACTTCAACCGGGGGAACGCTCGGGCTGAAACTTGCCGCCGAATTCCCCGAAATGATTGATGGATTGATTCTTTATTCGCCAAACATCAGGATTAACAACGGGGCAGCTTTTATGCTCTCAAAACCCTGGGGATTGCAAATAGGCCGCAAAGTTACCGGCGGATTGCATCGCGTAACCAATGAAAATTTCGACTCGAAAGATTGTCAGTACTGGGACTGTAAATACCGCATGGAAGCAATTGTTTATCTGCAACAACTGGTAGAGGCAACAATGAAAAAGGAGACTTACGAAAGGGTTAAAATACCTGTTTTTCTGGCTTATTATTACAAGGACGAAACTCATCAGGACGAAACTGTGCGCGTTGATGCCATGCTCGAAATGTTTGATCAGTTGGGAACGACTGAAACTGGAAGAGTAAAAATGGCTTTTCCAGAAGCGGGTAATCACGTAATCGGGTGCGAACTGACTTCAAAATCGTACAACGAAGTTTTAGCCGAAACAAAAAAATTTGCCGTCGATGTTTTAAAAATAGAACCTGTACAGAAGTAGTTTTTTACAGAATTTTTGCAGCGGCAGCTTCATCAATAAACCATATCAGCTCACCGTTTTTAGGCGAAATGTAATATGCTGGCAATAATTTGGCGGCTTCGTCGTCGTTCATAATTTCGGCAATGCGTTGTGCTTTGCTTTCTCCGGTTACAAGAAAGAAAACGCGGTTGGCATTGTTCAGTACTTTCCCGGTGATTGTAATGCGAAGCTGACCCGAAAGCGGGTGGCGGGTTACAGCACAAATCTGTTCATCTTCAAAAAGTTCCAGCTCGTCAGGAAAAATTGAAGCAGTATGTCCGTCATCGCCTAAACCCAGAATCACCAAATCAAAAACAGGACTGTCGCCCCTGAAATTCAGGTTGAGTTTTATCTCTTCGGCATACCTGATCGCTTCATCCTCAGTATTATTCTCGCATTGAATCCTGTGAATATTTTGCCCTGGAATTGATATTTGCGATAAAAGTAAATCGTTGGCCGATTTAAAATTGCTTTGGTCATCATCGGGTGAAACACATCTTTCGTCGCCCCACCAGAAATGAATGCGCTCCCACTCAATTTCGGCAGCATATTTCGCACTTAGTTTCTGGAAAAGTAATGCCGGGGTATTTCCTCCCGACAGCAAAATATGAATCGATTCCTGAACCGATGATTTTGTTAGCCGGAATATTTCTTTGGCCATTGCTTTCACCGTTTTTTTTGGATTTGAGAAAATCCTTACTTCTGTTGCTTCCGACATAATGTGAGTTTTTAAATTTCTGACATCTGCAAATATAACAGGTTAGAGTTCACAATACAATCCGTCGTTGGTAAGGTTTTTACAGGGGTATCTCCAGTTGGCGCCTTTCATCAGTTCGTCTGCATTTTCGGGGCCCCAGGTTCCGGCCGGGTAGCCGTAAATGGGTATTTCAGGGTTCGTTTCCCAGGCATTTATTATGGGTTGAACAAACTCCCATGCCTGTTCAACTGCGTCGCCGCGGGCATACAACGTGGCATCGCCCTGCATGCAATCGAGCAATAATCGTTCGTAAGCCGAAGGAACAGTCACATTCGCCAGGTCGGAATAATGAAAGTCCATATTTACGGTTTGCACATCAAATCCGGAGCCTGGCGTTTTCATCCCGAATTTCAGTAAAATTCCTTCGTCAGGCTGAATGCGGATGATTAACTGGTTGTTTATCGAATTTGATGAATTACCAAATAAATGATGTGGCACACTTTTAAAATGAATCACCACTTCGGTTACTCTTGTAGGAAGTTTTTTCCCGGTGCGGATATAAAACGGAACGCCCGCCCAGCGCCAGTTATCGATATAAAATCTGAGTGCAACAAAGGTTTCGGTCCGCGAAAACGGGTCAACACCGGGTTCCTCGCGATATCCTACCACATTTTCGTTTTTAATTACCGATGAGGTGTATTGTCCCCGAATCACATGGCGCGAAATCATGTTTTCCTTAAAGGGGCGCAACGATTGAAATACTTTGGTGATTTCGTTACGGATGGCGTTGGCTTCAACAACCACAGGCGGTTCCATTGCCACAAAACCAACGAGTTGCATCAGGTGGTTCTGCACCATATCTCGCATAGCGCCGGAGTGGTCATAATATCCGCCACGTCCTTCAACGCCAAGGCTTTCAGCCGATGTAATTTCAACTCTTTCGATATAATTATGATTCCAGAGCGGTTCAAAAATCCCGTTCGAAAATCGCGTAACAAGCATGTTTTGTACAGTTTCTTTCCCCAGATAATGGTCAATCCGATAAATCTGATCCTCGTTAAAGTAGTTCAGCAGCTTCACATTCAGCTCTTTCGCCGAGGCGAGATTGGTTCCGAAAGGTTTTTCCACAATCAATCTGCGGAAATATTTCTCTGAACGGCTCAGCCCGTTTTCGTGTAAAAATTCAGGAATTACACCGTAAAGCGATGGGGGAGTGGAAAGGTAGAAAATATAGTTTCCCGGAATCCCGAGTTGTTGTGTCAACGCTTCGAGGCGCAATTTCAATGGCAGAAAATCATCGGCCTGGTTGTTCGAAACAGGCTGATAAAAAAGCTGTTTTCTGAATTCAGCAACGTCTTCGTTTTCAGGCAGAAACTCTACCACACGGTCTCTGAATTCTTCATCAGTCAAACTGGTTCGCGAAGCTCCCAGAACTGCAAATTTCGTGGGTAATAATTTTTGTTTGTACAAATCGAAAAGCGCCGGAATCAATTTTCGTTTGGTAAGGTCGCCCGAAGCGCCAAAAATGACAAGGATATGATTTGAAGTTGTTCTCATTTTTCAATATTTTCTATTTCAACGCAAAAAACGATGATATTGTTTTTGAACTTCATCCACTGTAAACTAAAGTGCTCGGTTGTGTTTTCCGAATATAGTATTCCTCTGAAAAAAGTCTCAGTCACGGCATCGAAGGGTTCGATTTTTATCTGTTTGTCGAATTGAATTCCATGTTGGCGGCTGCATTTAAAAATGGCCTCTTTGGCGCACCAGTGTAATATTTGCAAAAACCGGCGGTTGCCCGATGAGTTGATATGACTGATTTCATCGGGGTGAAGAAAACGTTTTGCTACATTCTCGATGCTCCGGTCTTTTAGTTCGGCGTCCACACCACAGGCAGTTTCTGCCAGCAACACCACAACGAGGTTGGCTGAGTGTGAAATGCTGATATTCAGTTTTGATTCCTTCAAAACAGGCTTTCCGTCAGGTTGATAACTGATTTCAGTCTTTCTGCCTGAAAGTTTTTGAAGTAGTAACCTTATTGCCAGATATTCGGTTTGTCGTTTTGGGGCATTTATTTTTTCAAACTCTGTTTTTTCAAGTGGGGAAAACTGAAAGTACTCAGTAAGTTCCTGTGGCGATTCGGTAAGTTCCCAAATTCCGGCTCTGCCAAACTTTGTTTGTATTTCGGTAACAAATGGCATCAGTTCCAGCTGGTTGATTCGATTAACCGGATCACATCGGGCTCCAGAAAATCGATTACCGGTTGCAGCGAATCGATGTTAGGAACATCGCGAATGTAAAGCGCTCCGCGTAAAAAATGACGGGTACTGTCGGTAAGAAAGAATTGAAGTGGTGATGCGGCATTTCCTTCAATGCGGTAAATGAGGCCAAAAACCTGTTTGTCAGGATTCATAAAAACCTGTTCGGTAATGGCATCGGCTTTAATTGAATGTTTGTAAGCAAGTTTTCTCGATTCTTCCATAAACTCGTTTAATTTCAGCCGATTATCTGGTTTTTTTTCGGGTAAGGCATAGTATGACAGGTGTACTTCGGCTTTGTTGGATGGTATTTCAATATTAATCCAGAAGGGATTTTCCGGATTATCAGCATCTTGCTCAATGTGCGCATAATCAGGTATTTCGAAGTTGTAGGGGAGAGCATTGTTTATAAAGTAGTAATTTTTTTCGGGGAAATCAATTCTGAAATATTCACGGGGTTTTGGAGTATATTTTTCTTTGCACCCGGCAAAAAAGATGATTACCGAAAGTATTACAAATATCTTTAGCAAAGCCTTCATTTTTATGGTTTAAACGGTTACTCTCCAACAAAATTGCCATTAAATTATTCCTTTTCAATTTCAACTTTGATTTTTAAAATGCGACGTTTGTCGGCTGCTTCAATTGTAAACGAAAAATGTTTGTATTGAATTTTGTCATTTAACTGTGGAATATCTCCTTTAAGTTCGAGAATTAATCCGGCAAGCGTTTCATATTCACCCCCGATTTCATCGAAAACAGTATCGTCGCATTTGGTGGTTTTCAAAAAATCGCCAATCAGTGTTTTTCCGTCAAAAAGGTAAATATTTTCTTCTATTTTGGTGAAATAGTGGTCTTCTTCATCAAATTCATCCACAATTTCGCCAACAATTTCTTCAAGAATATCCTCAAGGGTTACGATTCCCGAGGTGCCTCCGTACTCATCAATCACCATGGCGAGGTGCACTTTGTTCTTTTGAAACTCCTGGAGCAATGCATTTATTTTTTTTGTTTCAGGCACAAAAAACGAAGGCCGGATAACTGATTGCCAGTTAAATGAATCGCCTTTGTGGCTGTGTGGCAGAATATCTTTCACATACAATATTCCCCTGATGTTATCGAAAGAACCCGAAAACACGGGTATTCTCGAAAATCCTGAATCGATAATCACATTCAGAACCTCTGAAAAACTTGCTTTTATGTCTATTGAAACCACATCGATTCTGGGTTGCATAATATCTGAAACGTTTTTGTTTCCGAATTTCACTATTTCTTCCAGAATCTCCTTTTCGTCAGCCGATTCTGTTTCATTATTCATGTGGAGCACCTGTGTAATTTCTTCTATCGAAATGGGTGTCCGGTTATCGGAGTTTCCTTCGTTTACAAATTTTGTAAACTTCAGAAATAAACTGCTGAACGGGCGAAACAACCATTCAAACCAAAATGCCGGATAAGCAGTTAACCGCGAAATAGTGAGCGGAACTTTTGCAGCGATGAATTCAGGTATCAACTCTCCCGCAATAAAAAGGATTAAAACAATCAAAACAATCTGCAAAAGAACTTTCAGAAAAACCAATTGAATCCCTGTGATAATCAAGTTGGTGAGGCCCGCCAGCAGGAAAACCAACACAATGTTTGTAAAGAAACTGACTGCTGAAATTGCAGCTTGCAGACTATCAGTATTTTGAAGATTTTTGAAAAC
Organism: Draconibacterium orientale; assembly: GCA_020726265.1. GTDB lineage: Bacteria > Bacteroidota > Bacteroidia > Bacteroidales > Prolixibacteraceae > Draconibacterium > Draconibacterium orientale_A. The sequence goes on along the minus strand of DYSZ01000154.1, from coordinate 2,959 downwards.
TCTTTCGTTGACAGCGTCTTTATTCTTGCTATTTAAGTATGTGGAAATGAAATCGGAAGAATAAGCTTTTTCGGCGCTTCTGGTGAGCATCAGAAATACCAATAGCAGTAAAACGATTATCACAAGCGAAGCCAAATCGCTGGGATTTTGAAACATGGAAAATTCCCAACCATTGAATGACGAGGATAATCGTATCGAATCTGTTTCCAAGATTTAAAGGTTTAAATTAAAACGGAAGGTCTTCGTCGCCTTCGGGGCTACCCATTTCGGGTTCGTTTACTGTGGCCGCTTGAAATTCGGGTGCTGCACTTTTTGCGCCAGCCTGTGGTTTGGCTTCGCCACCTTCACGGTTGCCCAGCATTTGCATTGTATCGCCATAAATTTCGGTTATGTACTTTTTTACACCGTTTGGGTCGTCATAACTGCGGGTTCTGATGCGGCCCTCGATGTATAGTTGCTTTCCTTTTGTAACATATTTCTCAGCTACTTCGGCCAAACCACGCCACAAAACAATATTGTGCCATTCAGTGGTAGTTACTTTTTCGCCATTTTTAGCGGTATAGGATTCGGAGGTTGCCAACGGGAAATTAGCGACAGCCACACCAGCATCAAGATGCCGTACTTCAGGGTCTTTACCTACATTTCCAACCAGGATTACTTTGTTTACTGACATAATTTTTGTATTTAAGTGTTGCCAATATTTTTAATTACCGATTCGAGTAACCGGGGTACTGCAAATGTAAAAATATCTTTTTTATGTACCTTAAAAAAATCGGAGCCATGTAAAGGCAATTTATTTGTTTCAATAGATATAAACCGGGCAAAAATAGTTTGATGCGTTAACTGGTGTTTTTTTGTATCCGACACGTTTTTAATATTATATGTACATCCGGCTAACCAGGGTATTTCAGTTGCAATTATTTCACTATCCGAAATTTCGTGATCGGTTTCAATCATTGGAAACTGGTAAAGGTTTTTCCAGATATCTTTTTCAGTTCGTTTTTGTAAAAGAAAGAAATCGCCACACGCTATTATATAATAGTAGAAATATCGGTTTACCGTTTTTGTTATTTTTGATTTAACCGGTAAGTTGTTTACCAGGTTATTCTTTTTTGCATCGCATGACGAGTTAAGCGGGCAATTACTGCAATCGGGCGACTTCGGAACACACTGCAATGCGCCAAACTCCATCATTGCCTGGTTATGCAAACCGGGATTGTTTTTAGCTAAAATCGCTGATGCAAGTTGCTGAAATTCCTTTTTCCCCATTTCACAATCGATTGGCGTTGAAATGCCAAAATACCTGCTGAGTGCCCTGTACACATTTCCGTCAACTGCTGCATAAGACTGATTAAATGCTATGGAAGCGATGGCAGCCGCAGTATAGTGCCCAATTCCGGGGAGTTTTAGAATTTCATGGTAATCGTTGGGGAAAACCCCATTGTATTTTTCAACAATTATTCTTGCTGTTGCATGAAGGTTTCGGGCTCGTGTGTAGTAACCCAAACCCTGCCAAAGTTTCAAAACAGTGTCTTCATTGGCTTTTGCAAGAGCAAAAACCGTTGGCAAGGTTGCAATAAACCGGTTGAAGTATAACTCTGTCTGGGCAACACGGGTTTGTTGAAGCATAATTTCCGAAATCCAAATCTTGTATGCATCCGGGGTGTTTCGCCAGGGTAATTCCCTCTTTTTACTGCTGTACCAGTCATAAATTGTCTGGTTGAATATGCTCATTTCAGGTAAGTACTTTAAAATCTTTACAAAAACAAAAATAAATTAATTGAAAAGCTTTTGGGTTTTTAAATTATTTTTATTTTTGCACACTCAAAATAATCGTTTAATACATTGAAAATTAAATAATTTAAGAAATGACAAAGGCAGATATTGTAAATGAAGTTGCAAAGAACACCGGTATCGAAAAGGTAACAGTTCAGAAAGCGGTTGAAGCATTCATGGAATCAGTAAAAGATTCTTTAGTAGATGGTAAAAATGTTTACCTGAGAGGATTCGGTAGTTTTGTAGTGAAGAAAAGAGCTGAAAAAACAGCCCGGAATATTTCGAAAAACACAACAATTATTATCCCGTCGCATAACATTCCGTCGTTTAAACCAGCGAAAACTTTTATTTCTGAAGTTAAACATCAAGTAAAGTAAGAAGTCATGCCAAGCGGAAAGAAGAGAAAAAGACACAAGATGGCTACCCACAAGCGCAAAAAAAGATTGCGTAAGAACAGGCATAAAAAGAAAAAATAAGGATTTTAGGTGATTCTTATTTGATGTTTTGATTAAACCTAAGGCATTTCCGCCTTAGGTTTAATCTGTTTAATATATTATATTTATCATATTGAAAGTTAAAAAAACTGGTTGTGAGTAGCGATTTAATAATTGATGTAGCTCCATCCGAAATTGTTATCGCATTACAAGAAGACAGAAAGCTTGTAGAAATAACCCGTGAACGAAGCGGTGCTAAATTTGCTGTTGGCGATATTTACCTGGGAAAAGTAAAAAAGATAATGCCCAGTTTAAACGCAGCTTTTATCGATGTCGGGTACGAAAAAGACGCATTTTTACATTATCTTGACCTTGGCCCTCAATTTGCCACACTGAACAAATTCCTTCGTATTACTTCATCCCGTAAAAATAAATTGTCCTCCATTGGCCGAATCCAGTCTGAGCCTGATATTAACAAAGAAGGAAAAATAAACGAGCTGTTAAAAGAAGGGCAGAAAATTCTTGTTCAGGTATCAAAAGAACCAATTTCAACCAAAGGCCCACGGCTTACCTCCGAGATTTCAATTGCCGGCAGAAACCTTGTGTTAATGCCATTCAGCGATAAAGTTTCTGTATCGCAGAAAATTAAAACCAACGAAGAAAAAAGCAGGCTTAAAAAGCTTGTGCAAAGTATAAAACCCCGCAAATTCGGTGTAATTGTCCGCACTGTTGCCGAAAGTAAAATGGTG
>DYSZ01000323.1 GCA_020726265.1 Draconibacterium orientale | reverse complement strand
CACGGGGTCACTCAGAGTGACCCCGTGACTTCTCTCATAGGCAAATAATTTCATTATCAATAAATTATAAAAAATATAAATACTATGAAAAATATAAAGAAATATATCGGGATTTTGATTTTTGTTTTGATAGTTACCGCTGCTTTTGCCCAAACCCCTCCTCCACCCAATAATGGAACCACCACGGGTGGTGGCGGAACGGTAGTTGGCGGTGGTGCTCCCGTTGGGAGTGGCTTACTCATACTTTCACTCATGGCTTCGGCTTATGGCGGTCTAAAACTACGAAATCAAAAACTCTTTTAACTAAAAGCCTGAGAGAAGTAAATATTTTTAATTGTTCAAATGGTTGCACAGACTCCTATGGGGGTCTGTGTTTTTTTTGGTGGTTCGGTTTTTTTTTGGGGGGGATAAAGATTCCTCAGTCGCCTCGCGAGCTCGGCTTCATCGGAATGACCTGTTAATGTTGTGGTTATATAAAATGGCGCACAAACGCAGTTAAAATTTTCATTGAAGTGAGATTCCTCAGTCGCCTCGCGAGCTCGGCTTCATCGGAATGACCTTATTATTTGATTGTACTAAATACATCAGAAAAATTGAAACTTTAAAATCAATTTAAGTTGGTTCATCAACAAAATGCACAACGCGTTGAACATATTTCTAATTTTTTGCTAATTCTGTTGTGCATTAAATTCTGAATTAGAATGGAAACATTATTTTAAAAACAGCAATCCTTACTTGCCGGAACTAACCTGTCTTTCAAACGGTACATGTACGACCGGTTTCCGTGGAATAGCCGCATGGCAGGTCTTATAGGCCCACGGGGTGTGGGAAAAACTACTGGAAGTAAGCCGGAATTCGCTCGAAGAATACCTGACTTTGATAGAAGATGTAGGATTAATTGCCCGCCTGCGCAATCAGGCATCGGGACTCATTGGTTTGGGAAAAGTTGAAAAAGTATATTTAGACAATTGCAACCTGATTTATTATTTATCGGGCAAAGAACCGGCAACCGGAAATATCCGCGAAACATTTTTTATGAACCAGATGCGGGTGAATCATGCTGTAGTTTCTTCTGCAGTTGCCGATTTCAAAATTGACAAGTACACTTTTGAAGTGGGTGGAAAAAGCAAGTCGCAGGAACAAATAAAAAACACACCCAATGCATTTATCGTAAAAGATGATATAGAATATGGCTATCAAAATGTACTGCCGCTATGGGCTTTTGGTTTAAACTATTAAAACAAATTAGGATTTCTCAGTCGTTAGATTGAAGCTTTCACTGAACCTCTCCTGCTTTGTGCGACCCCGCCGGGGTCGGGTTTCATGTTTGGTATTATCTTTTATAAACATTTGACCACTTTGTGGTCAGGAAAAGCCTTTGCCGGCGAATCGCAAGCCGGAATGCGCTACGAATACTTTGCCAAG
>DYSZ01000153.1 GCA_020726265.1 Draconibacterium orientale | reverse complement strand
AAACCTTGTAATCGTTATTGCAACTGCATTTCTGCTATTCTTTGTGCTTTTTACCGACCGTGTTTTGCTTCGCTATTTTCTGCACCGCTCGAAAATAGACTCGGTGTAATTCAGCGATATCAGCGACGGGTTTTGCGTAAATAAATCACTTCTTCGGTTTTTGGTTCTTCTCCCGGTTTCATTTTGTTGCGTTTGTAAAGCATATTCAGCCTTACGCCGTACACCTGCGAAATAAAGTGCATGGTTTCTCCTGCTTCAACTCTGTGATAATCTTTGCCTTTTGGGGCTTTTTTTTGTTTCTTCTGAATATAAACCACTTCGTTTTTCTGTGGTCGGTAACCTTCAGGTCTGTCGTTGAAATTATAAATCTCCCAGGTTTTTTTTCTGAATCTCTGTGCAATGATTTCGTAAGTATCGTCTTCACGCGCGACCACTGCCTTCAGATTGTTTACAGAGATAACTTGGTGAAGCTCCAAATCAATTTTCAAAAGATTTGAAACATTTTCGATTGCCAGGTTGGCGCGTTGTGCCATTGTCAGCTCATCAGGATTAACGCCCGAATCGAGCAAATACAATTTATTTTCGACAATAATTTTTATTACGCGCTGGGCATAATCGGGAGCAGTGGCATAACCAGCAGCTTTCAGTCCGTGCGCCCAACCTACATAATCGTCGGAGGCCAATTGAAAGAGTGACGCATAACGGGGACTGTTCACCAAAAAATTTGAATGGTCGATAAACGATTCCTCAACAGTATTGTATTTTCTGAAACATTCATTCCGCTCATCGTCGTCCCATTTTACCGATGACCCAGTCCAGTTCGATTTACATTTGATACCAAAATGATTGTTTGAAAGTATGCTGAGATTGCTGTTTCCGTTGGCCGATTCAAGACAAGCCTGGGCCAATTTTATGCTTGCAGGAATCCCGGTGCGCTGCATCTCTTCGATGGCGAGCCTCTGGTATTTTTCGATGTACTGTGTACGGGTTTGCTGCGAAAAGGCAGTAAATACCAAAACTTCCAAAATCAATATAAAAACATACTTCATTACTTTCCTTTTTTAAGCTCACCAAAAATAGACCGTCTGAAAAACTTTACGGCTGTACCGGATTTTATTTATAAACAAAACTTTGTCAATTTCATGGCCCGGCGGGTCACAAAAAATCCAAAGACAGGACAGTTTAAGCGTGCAAATCAATAAAATTGTACTTTTGAAAAAAACAGACTCATGCAGAAAAAAATTTATCAGATAAACACCGAAGAATACAACAACCTCACCGACTTATCCGAAACCGACCAACAATTAATTCTTGCAGCACGTGAGGCAGCGGAAAAAGCGTACGCACCTTATTCGAAATTTAATGTTGGCGCGGCAGTTTTGCTTGCAAACGGAGAAATCATTAAAGGAAATAACCAGGAAAACGCCGATTTTACCGACGGACTTTGCGCCGAACGGGTTGCCTTATTTTTTGCTCACGCCACTTACCCTGATGTAGCAGTAAAAGCGCTGGCTGTAGCAGCTAAAACCGGTGGTAAATTAATCCCCGGACCAACCCAACCCTGTGGCTCATGTCGACAAGTGTTTGTGGAAACCGAAAGCCGGTTTAAACAGCCAATCAGGCTGATTCTGGATGGAGCTGAAAAAATAATGGTTTTGGACGGGGCCGACAGTTTACTGCCTTTTGCTTTTAAACCGGATTCACTGGGCTGAACCTGTTACTCCTGAAAAGTTTCATAAACTCATTCCACACCACATCATCGGGCGGGTCGGCTACAATTGTTAGTGGCTCGTTTTTCACCGGATGTACAAATTCAATTTTACGGGCGTGCAAATGAATGCTTTTATCGGCGTTTGGCCTCGGAAACCCGTATTTTATATCGCCTTTGATGTACAATTTCAACTGTCGTAACTGAACCCTGATTTGGTGGTGCCGGCCGGTGTGTAATTCAACTTCAAGCAAATGATAATTATCGATACTCGCCACATGCCGATAGGTTAAACTTGCCAGTTTCGAGCCCTGCATTTTTGCTTCGTAAGCGTAACTACGGTTTTGATCTGACTTCTTTACGAGATAATGAGTTAACGTGTCGGTATATTTTGGCGGACGTTTATCGACAACAGCCCAATATGTTTTTTTTACTTCTCCTTTGTTTTGAAAAAGATGGTTAAGCCGTGGCAGAACTTTACTCGTTTTGGCAAGTACTACAATCCCAGTAGTTGGCCTATCGAGCCGATGCGGTAATCCTAAAAAAACATTGCCAGGTTTATTGTATTTTTCTTTCAGATATTCTTTTACAATATCGAGCAAGGTAATATCTCCGGTTTCGTCGCTTTGTACCACTTCGCCACCGGCTTTATTCACCACAATAATATGATTGTCTTCGTAGAGTACTTTCACCTTTGAGCAACTCTTTAAAACATTAAACTTTGAACCCAAAACTTTGAACAGACGCACGGCAGTGCGTCTCTGCTAATACTGTTCTTTTTCATTCGGGAAACCGCCCGATTTCACATCTTCTATATAATGCCCCACAGCGCCTTTAATCTCGGCTGCCAGGTTGTGGTAGCGGCGCAAAAAACGGGGAGAAAACTGTTGTGTAATCCCAAGCATGTCGTGAATTACCAAAACCTGCCCGTCAACACCACCGCCGGCACCGATACCGATTATCGGTATTGTAAGCGATTTTGATACAGTTTCGCCAAGCTCTGCCGGAATTTTTTCGAGTACCACAGCAAAACAACCGGCCTCTTCGAGCAATTTAGCATCGGTGAGCAGTTTTTCGGCTTCGGCTTCCTCGCGTGCCCGAACTGAGTAAGTGCCAAACTTATTAATCGATTGCGGCATCAGTCCAAGATGCCCCATAACCGGGATTCCAGCCGATAAAATTCGTTCAACCGATTCGATAACTTCGCTGCCACCCTCCAATTTGACTGCATCGGTGGCAGTTTCTTTCATAATTCGGATGGCTGTGCTCAATGCCTTTTTTGAATTTCCCTGATACGAACCAAATGGCAAATCGACCACCACCAGCGCCCGCTCCACTGCATTCACCACCGATTTTCCGTGATAAATCATCTGGTCTAAAGTAATTGGCAAAGTAGTTTGATTGCCGGCCATCACATTCGAAGCCGAGTCGCCTACAAGAATCACATCAACACCCGCTTCATCAACCAACTGAGCCATACTGTAATCGTAAGATGTGAGCATCGAAATTTTTTCGCCGCGTGCCTTCATTTCGGCCAGTCTGTGCGTGGTAACTTTTCTGATTTCCTTGTGAACTGACATTGAACTTGTATTTATTTTGGGGTAAAGCTATATAAACCATTCTAACTGAACAAAACTGTTTCGATTGTTCTTCTTTTTGTGCATCCAGATTGTTTACTTTGAAGCAAATTTCAGAACAGAAAGATTATGAAGCACAAGCGACTGTTTGCAATCGTTTTTTTGATTTCAGCAATTGTAATTCCGATGAAGGGTTGGAGTCAACTCCATAAAATTCAAACCGATAAACTTGAATTCAAACGACATGAAATAAACTGGGGACTCAACTATTCGGGCGGTAGCGAAAGAGATTCGTGGAAAACCGAAGAAGCAGAATATTTTGAAGAAATGACCACCAATTCGGCAAAAATCTGGATTGAAAACAGGTTTTGGGATTTCAGGGAAGACCGCCAGCAGCAATTTGATATTTCGGTAAAAGCAGGTCCGCTTTGGGGAAAAGGGAACTGGAACGACAGTTCGTACATCGAAGAAATTGATGCAGAACATCGGTTAAGCGGGTTAAGGGCTGCAATTTCTGCCGATTATTCTTTCCGGTATTATTATAACAATCGTAATTACACGTTGCTCCAGATTAATGCCAATGCCCAATACGACTGGTACAGCCAGTCATCAGAAGGAACGGCCATCGACTCGAATGGGGTTGTAACCGATTATCTGGATGACTCAAAAGGCGATAAATTAAAGACAGGAATAGATGCCCTTGCCGGCTGGGGTTTGGGCCGTTTGGCTGCAGTTAACCATTTTATGGCTGCCGAGTATCTTCTGAAAAAATACTATCCTGAAAAAGAATTCTCACAAGATGAAATTTTGATTCTGGCAGGTGAAATTGCCCGCATAAAAAATAGCCACGACCCTCGAACCAGTCACCAGGCAGAAATCGAGGTGCCGCAAATTGAAGATTTTCTAAATCAGAAAATGATTCAAATGCCTAAAAGAATATCGATTACAGACTGGGAATCGGGTGAGTTTTTGCCAAGATACAGCGGCAGTCGTGTAGAGTTCGGGCCATTTTTTCAGTACTACAACCGCGAACCCGATTTTGTATATGGCGGCTATTTTCTTTTTGAATATTCGAAGTATTGCAATATGAAATGGAACCGGAATTTCAGCGCTGCGATTAACTACAACGCTTATAAACACAACGACTGGATTTTAGGTGAAATCAAACTGGACTGGTCGTATTTTCAGCAAATGCAAAGCCAATGGGATTTAGGATTGAAATACATTCCCGGTCTTGAAATCGGCAACGAAAAAGCATTTTTTTACCACGGAGTAGTACCTTATTTCTCGTGGTTCACTCAGTTGAATTCAAAAAACAGGATTGATATGAACCTGGCCTGGCGAATAACTTCAGACGAAAAACTGATGATGCCTGGTCCTGAAATTTCGGTTTCGGTTTACAGGAGCAAATACTAAACGGAATTGGAAATATTGCCAAACTGAGTTACAACTAAAGAAGCAAAAATGGGAAGGTCATTTATTCTTTTTTCAATGATATCAATTACTACAGCTATATTCATCGACCCATAATCATAAACCGCAAGATTTCTGAACCCAGCCATTGCCTGCATTTTACGGCTAAGTTCCTGCGAAATAATGCCGTTTACTTCAAGTTTCACAAATGTATCCCGATTGCTTTGAGGCAGTCCAAGTTTTTGAATCCGTATTACCCGGTTTCCCATGTCAATTGCAGCCTGACATGCCCTCTCAATATTCAAAATCACAGCATCCTGCTTGGTGAAATTTGATTCAAAATCATCCTGAAAATCCTCTCTGATTCTCTTCAGACAGCGATTTATGGTTGTTTGCTTATTTATCAGAATTTCGTCCATATTCATTTCTATAATCATTCAGAATATCAATTCTGTTTTCATTTAAATCGCTGTAAAGCGAATAGGATATAACTTCAAAACTCTCACACGCTAAAACATTGGCAGTATAAATTCGTTTGCCTTTTTCTACGATTTCGGTGCGCAGAATAACGGAAGCTTCGTTTATATCAACTAAATCAATGTTTCGGTCAAGCACGCAAGCCAAACTTTCCTGGATTCTCCATTTCTCAACTTTTGTGAGGATTGCAGATGTAAGGAATGCAATATCAATATCACTTTCGCGCATCATCGAATTATCGACATAGCTGCCAAAAAGATAAATCCCCTGCAAATCGGGAATTTCCTTTTTTAATTTATCAATGACTTGTATTTCAAACTGATTGCCCACTTTTCAAATTATTTCAAATCAAAAGTAGGCAGAAAGTATGGTTTTTTAAACCCGCAGGAAAATTTTCTTCTTGTACATGTAGTACATAAGCATCCAAACAATCATTATTTCGCCGGCAACAAGAAAAAGTTCATTGATTTCGCCAAAAAATTCCGTCCATCCGAGTAACAACCGGGTGATATTTCCTGTGTCAAAAAATCGGTGAAACAGGTAGATGAAAATTGAATTCATACCAATTACACGAAAGAAAAACGACCATTTCTGCCATCCTTTTACATCGATAACCCAATAAAACAGGGCAATGAGTAAAAACCCGATGCCACTAGTGAGCAAGTTAAAACTATCAGTCCAGCAAGCTTTAATTATCGGATAAAACGTACTGAGCAGCAATGCAACAACAATTGCTGAAACCCCGCTGATTGCCAGAATTTTTACTTTTTGCATTTCATTTGTTTTCTTATGACGAAGAATATAACCAGCCAGCGATCCCATCAATGTAACACTCACAGCCGAAACAACACAAAGCAAACCCTCGGGATCGAAAACGCCACCATGTAATCTGCCCGGAACAAGCATTCTGTCGATGTAGCCGTTAATGCAACCTTCGGGAGTTAAAACACCGGCACCAATTCCAGGCACCGGCACCAGCAATTGCAAAACACCGATACCCACAAGAATACTGCCCAGCCAAATCAGACGCTGTTTCAGCGTTTTTGTATAAATGGTAATCAGCGCAGCAAACATGTAGCTCAACCCGATTTGCCCCAAAACGCTGAGCAATCGCGGATTTTCAAAACCATTGCTGAAAACGCCGTTGTAAATCCAGCCCAATAAAACCAGGATTAAACCCCTGCCAATGGCTTTTTTCGCCAGCGACGATTTCGGCACCTGTTTTTCAAGCTTTGAAACCAGCGAGAACGGAATGGCCACCCCGCTGATAAACATGAACAGCGGAAAAATCAGGTCGTAAAAATGAAACCCGTTCCACGGAACATGCTCCATTTGCTCCACAACCGGGTTTAGCCATGAAGCTTCTGATTGTTTGGCAATTACTTCAACAAGGTAACTGCCTCCGGTTATCCAGAACATATCGAAACCGCGGAGTGCATCGAGTGAATAAAGGCGTTTTTCGGGTTCAAGGTGCAATGATTTTGTTGTCATTTCTTTTGGTTTGATAAATGCTAAATTTAGATACTTTTGGCATTGTCTCCTTCAAATATTTTGCCTTTTACCAATCTAAATACACCCACTTCATTTTTACAATTTCTGCCTTTTTGTCACCAGGTTTGACAAAAACCTGCGTGTAACTTTTGTTTTTTGTGTCACATTTTCGGCCAAAACAGCCAAAATGCAGCTGGCATAATCATTGCAAAACACCCATCGTAATTTTTAAATTGAATAATCATTTAAAACATAATAAAATGGGAAAAATAATTGGAATTGACCTGGGAACTACCAATTCGTGTGTTTCGGTTATGGAAGGCAACGAACCTGTTGTAATTCCTAACAGCGAAGGAAAACGTACTACACCTTCGATTGTGGCTTTTGTTGAAAATGGCGAACGTAAAATTGGAGATCCGGCCAAGCGTCAAGCCATTACAAATCCAACAAAAACAGTATTCTCGATAAAAAGATTTATGGGGGAAACTTTTGACAAGGTTACAAAAGAAGTTGCACGGGTTCCATATAAAGTAGTAAAAGGTGATAACAATACACCACGCGTTCAGATCGACGACAGGAAATATTCACCTCAGGAAATTTCGGCAATGGTGTTGCAGAAAATGAAAAAGACTGCCGAAGATTATTTGGGACAGGAAGTCACTGAGGCTGTAATTACAGTACCGGCATATTTTAGCGATTCACAGCGTCAGGCAACCAAGGAAGCTGGAGAAATTGCAGGTTTGAAAGTGCGCAGGATCATAAACGAACCAACAGCTGCAGCACTTGCCTATGGATTGGATAAAATGCACAAAGACATGAAAATCGCAGTATTTGACCTTGGTGGCGGGACTTTCGATATTTCAATCCTTGAACTTGGCGATGGTGTTTTCGAAGTGAAATCAACCGATGGCGATACACACCTTGGCGGTGATGATTTCGACCAGGTGATTATTGACTGGCTGGCTGATGAGTTTAAAAAAGACGAAGGGGTTGATTTGAGAAGAGATCCAATGGCTTTGCAGCGTTTGAAAGAAGCTGCTGAAAAAGCAAAAATCGAGCTTTCAAGTTCATCGCAAACCGAAATTAATTTACCATATATAATGCCGGTTGACGGTATTCCAAAACACCTTGTAAAAACTTTGACCCGCTCGAAATTCGAACAACTGGCTGACAAATTAATCAATGCAACAATGGACCCTTGTGCCAAAGCATTGAAAAATTCAGGTTTTTCTGCCAGCGAAATCGACGAAGTAATTCTTGTAGGTGGTTCAACCCGTATTCCGGCAGTTCAGGAAAAAGTGGAAAAATTCTTTGGGAAAACACCTTCAAAAGGTGTCAATCCTGACGAAGTAGTTGCTGTTGGCGCTGCTATTCAGGGAGGGGTTTTAACTGGAGAAGTTAAAGATGTATTGCTGCTTGATGTTACACCACTTTCACTTGGTATTGAAACTATGGGCGGTGTAATGACCCGTTTGATTGAGTCGAATACAACTATTCCTACAAAAAAATCAGAAACTTTCACCACGGCTGCCGACAACCAGCCTTCGGTTGAAATCCATGTTTTGCAGGGAGAACGACCTATCGCAAACGGAAACAAAACAATTGGCAGATTCCATTTGGACGGTCTTCCACCAGCACCGCGTGGAGTTCCGCAAATTGAAGTAACTTTCGATATTGATGCCAAC
>DYSZ01000152.1 GCA_020726265.1 Draconibacterium orientale | reverse complement strand
AGTCCTGCTGTTACTGCCTTTTTATTCAGGTTTTCCATCGCAGCTTTTGTAGCCTCCAGACTTCCAAAACCTTCCACAAATTTCTGCACATCATACACCGAGAAATAAGGTTTACCATCGATTTTCCAGTAATTGGATTTTGAGAAATACTGGCTTATCAAAAGATCCCCGATTTCCTCAAATCGTTCAGGCGAAACTTTTCCGGGATATAACAGTTTTTGCTCTGCTCCCCGTGTATAAGGGTGAATATCAACCCAGTCGTGATTGGCCCACATCAAAGCAAACTGAATTGAATCACAGTTTGGCGCTTTCAGAAAACCCTCGTCGATACAGCGGTTCAGAAACGGGCCGTCTTCGTACAAATACCAATCGAAAATAAAACAGTCGATACCATTCCCGGCAGCGGCTTTGATTTTTTGTGCCATTACGGCCGGGTCTTTTTCATCAACATATCCCCAGTCAGGAACTTTGGGTTGCTGGTGCCCGGGAAACCTTGGCTGTGCTGCTTTTACCAGGTTCCACTCAGCCCAGCCATTTCCTTTGTTTACCTCATTACGAGGATCGCCGGTGTGGTAATTTGGAAAATAGTAGGCTGCTACGAAAATTTTATCTTCCTGTTTACCGGCAGGTTTTTTTATATCGCACGACACAAATAAAAACAGAATGAAAATCAGAAGATAAATTTTATTCATTGGGAAAGTGATTAGTTATATTTCCTGAAAAACCGATTGAGGTTTTGGGTGACCTGGCTGTAAATTGGTTTTGTCAATTCAATAAACAAATCCTGTTCGGGTGGCAGCGGCAGCGCTTTCCGTTTTGTCAACTCAAATTGACTATTGTCAAGTGCTTCCCTGTCGCCTACGTAAATAGCATATTCATTCACCCATGTAAACGAACCCGGCACAATTTCGTCAGTCAATAATTTGTTATTTGCTACATCAATAATCTGCACGCGTAATCTTCCGGCCGAGATTACCTGGTCGGTAAATGTTTTCAGTTTGGCAACGTACTTTTTGTATTCAACGCGGGTGGTGTCACGTGTTTCAATTTTTACCTGTTTTTCCACATTTTCCTCTTTTTCAGAGCGCACAAGGTTGCCCACCGAAAAGTCGAAAAACTCCATGTCAACAATAAAATCAGGATGGTTAAGTCCGGCTTTTTCTGCCTGAACCGGCGAATAAAAACTTACAAACCCTGAAGTCCTGAATTGGTTGTTGAGGTACTCAAAAACCTGGTTGTAAAAGAATTCTGATGAAAGCCTGAATTTTTGTGTATTTACAGGAATAGCTTGTACCACAACTCTTAAAGTTGCTATGTTTTTTGCTTCAGCCATCAATTCGCGGACATTTTTATAATTGCCTACCAATTGGTCGGCTTTGGCAAAATGTTCAAAAGCTGTCCGGGCCGATTCACGTGTGTTAGCATCCAATTCGGCAGTACCTGCGTTAAAACGTTCTTCCGCCGCCTTTTCAAAAGCCATATTCAATTCCGAAGTGTAAGTTTTTGGATCGCTGATTATTTTTCTGGCGGCAGGTGTGCTTCTGATAAGGTCGGAAAGCTGATTAATCTGTTGCATCAGACTGATGGCCTGCTCCCATTTGAAGCGGTTGTTTGACGAAAGAACTATATCCATTTCTTCCTGCGACCATTCAACGGTCTCTGGATATCCATTGGTTAAAACCTGGATTGCATTTTTATTATCGGGCGACGATTTTAAACGCTCAACAGCTTTTGAAACTGCCGAAAAATAATCACCTTTCTGAAGTGCCTTTTTTCCTGTGGAACATGATGCTGCAAAAATTAACAACAGTACAAATATCCAAATTTGATTTCTCATAAATTTTTGTTTTCGATTATTGGCAAAAATAGGATTTTGAACTGAATTTTTATCTGAAAATAAAAAGAGGCTGTTCCTTTTGAAACAGCCTTTCGCCTATTAATTTACAGGACAAATAATTTTCTATTTGTTTTGAATGTCTTTTTCAATCCAGCCCGACCGATTGGCTGGTTCGGGCGCATTTACTTTTTTCTTAGGATTCTTTTCCAACTCTTTCATCAATACTTCCACTGCTTTTTCAATTCCCGGGTCGATTCCTTTGGCTAATTGTTCAGGTCTGTCAATCACTTCAATATCAGGATAAACGCCGATTCCCTCTATAATCCATCCGCCTTTTTCGTCGTAAATACCAAAACGCGGAACCGAAATATTCCCGCCGTCCACCAGCCGTGCATTTCCCGATATACCAACCAGGCCGCCCCACGTGCGGGTTCCGATGAGTTGCCCAAGTCCTTTTTTGCGGAAATAGTAAGGGAATGCGTCGCCACCCGATGACGAGTAACCGTTAATCAGCATTACTTTTGGGCCATCGTGCGCAACACCCGGTGTTTTCATGGGTGTCAGTCCGTTTACATTCCAGTAGCTCAGCGTTTTCCTGTCGAGCAGGTCGGCCATTACATCAGGAATAAAACCGCCGCCGTTGTAACGGTCGTCGATAATCAGTGCGTCTTTATCGTGGTAAGCGTACATTCCTTTAAAAAGTTCGCGGTTACCTTCTACTGCAGTGTTTGGTACGTGAATGTACCCGATTTTTCCACCCGAAAGTTTATCGACCATTGCACGTCGTTCGGCTACCCAATTGTTGTACATCAAATCGAGTTCGCTTTCAATGGGTTTAATCGTAGAGATTTTTGCACCATCGACTTCGGGTTTTGAGTTGAACCCAATTTCAATCTTTTTGCCTGCTATATTTTCAAGTAATTCGTACGGATTAATTGCAGGGGTAACTTTTACGCCGTTGATACTCACCAGGTAATCGCCCTCTTTTACATCTACTCCCTGTTCGGTAAGCGGTGAACGCAATGATTCGTCCCAGTTTTGCCCCTGGTAAATTTTTGCAATTTTGTAGAATCCTGCTTTCTCATCAGTTGCCAATTCAGCGCCCAGTAAACCGCCTTCAACGCGTTTTGGTCTTTCAAAATCTCCCCAGTCAACATACGAGTGGCCGGTATTCGATTCCGAAATCATTTCGCCAAGAATAAAATCGAGATCGGCTCGGTGACCCACAAACGGAACCATTTGACCATAACTATCCTTTACTTTTTCCCAGTCAACACCATGCAGGTTATATACATAAAAGTAGTCGCGGAAAATGCGCCAGCCGTCGTTGTAAATCTGGTTCCACTCTTTTGCCGGGTCGATTTTCATTTCCATGCTGTTCAGGTTCAGTTTTCCGGCATCGGGCTTGGTGCCGGGTGCAATTTTGGTAATGCCGAAATCGCCGCCCGAACGATACAACATCGATTTTCCATCGGCTGTAACCAATACCTGCATAGCCTTATCAAGAATATCCTCTTCTTTTTCGTCGGCGATGTTGTATTTTTTAAGTTTCCCTTCTGTGATGTACAAAATTCCGCCTTCAACAGCTGCCAGGTTACGGTAGTCACCGGCTTTTAAAGGTAAAGCCACTATGCGGTTGTTGATTCCTTCGAAATCAATTTTTACGACAATTTCTTCCTTTTTTTCAGTTTTGTCTTCTGAATTTTCTTTTGAATCCGGTTTCGCCGATTTTTCAACTTCAGCGGTTTTGGTTTCGTCTTTTACCGGTTCCACATCGTTTTTGTCGGCAAAAAGTTTTTCCCCATCAGCTTTCAGGTGCATCGCATAAATCCGTGTTGATTTATTATACACGTAGTTAAACTCGAAGCTCGAAAAATCGAGGTTGAAATCACGGTCAGAAAGAAACCAGATGAGTTTTCCGTCGGTGGAAAAAACCGGTGAATAGTCGTTAAAAGCATTGTCGGTTAACTGGTAGCTTTTTCCTTCGGGAATATTATAAACCCAAACCGCTGAGTAACCGTTGCCAGCTTGTTTTTCATAGGCCACCCATTTTGAGTCGGGCGAAAATACATAGGAGCGGAATTCATTGTCGGTGGCTTTGTCAACAATTTTTTCGGTTTTCGACTCCACATCAAGCAGTTTCAATTGTAAAGTCCGGTCGGAGTACAACAGGTATTTGCTGTTGGGCGACCATTCGCTGTCGTATCTCCAGGCCGAAGAATTGGTGGTGAGTTGCTGTGGCAAGGCTCCTTTTTTGTTTTCGAGCAGGTAAATTTCGTATTCGCCGGAAGCATCGGAATAGTAAGCAATGTATTTTCCGTTGGGCGACCAACTGGGGTAAACTTCCCTTATTCCTTGGGTGTTGGTAAGATTCTCGGTAATGCCGTTTTCGGACGGAACCGAGAAAATATCGCCACGGGCGTCAAACAAAGCGCGTTTTCCGGTTGGCGAAACCGTGTAACTGTGAATATCGTCTTTTACATTTTTGTAGTAAGCCGTCAGATTGGGATTGTCGAAATTGATATTTATAGTGATTTTTTCGATGTTACCAGTTTCCAGATTCATTTTGAAAAGAAAACCGCCCTTTTCAAAAACCAGCTGCCCGTTGCTCCCCGACGGCCAAAGCACATCGAAATCAGAAAAGTCGGTAAGCTGTTTTACCTCTTTCGACTTGGTGTCGTAGCTGAAAATATTCAAACGCAGGTTGCGGTCGGATGCAAAATAGATTTTATCGCCAAACCACACCGGGTTTTGGTCTGAGCCTGCAAAATTGGTAATTTGCTCCGAGCTGTTATTCTCGAGGTCGTACACCCAAAGTTCGGTGGCGCGGCCACCTTTGTAGCGTTTCCAGGTGCGGAACTCGCGGTCAACCGGGGTGAAGCAGATTTTTTTGGCATCGGGGGAAAATGTGGCAATACCGCCGTTTGTAATCGGCAACGGTTTTTCCATTCCGCCATCAATACTCACAGTGAAATACTTTCCGTTGCGGTCGCCAAATTCAGTACGATTTCCACGGAAGAGAATGTTTTTGCTGTCGGGTGTCCAGTCGAGCACAACATTGTCATAACCACCACGTGGCGGCATCACACCAACCGAGTTGTACCAGGTAAGTTGCCGGGGTTTACCACCTTCGGCAGGCATTACAAAAACCTGGCGCGTACCTGAATATTCAGCCGAAAAGGCAATCCATTTGCCATCGGGCGAAATTTTCGGGAACAGTTCCATGCCTTCGTGCGAGGTCAGTCTTCGCGCCTCGCCGCCAGCGGAATTTACTGTCCAGATATCGCCCGCATAAACAAATGCCACAAGGTTGTTATTGATATCGGGGAAACGCATCATCCGCGCATTGCTGGCGGCATTCCCGATTTGAATATTTCCTGTCAGGAACAGAATTAGCGTAAACTTTGCAATAATGTTTTTCATGTTGATTATAATTTAAGGTTTTAATGGTAAAAATTATTTTTGATAATGACAATGGAAAACGTCAGGAACTTTATGATTAGGATTTTTTCGGGTGTAGCGGTTTCCTAACCGTCGGGATTGCGACTTTCCAAAGTCGCAAAAAGTGTCGGACTTTGACTCTCCTAAATCGAAGAACAGAACTGTTGGACTTTGGAAAGTCCGACTTCCGGGATAACCGGTTTCCAACCGGTTTAAGTTGCGCAGTTTTTAACCGCGCCACCCAAATAAATCACAAATACAATAATCTCCCGATTTCACCAAGCGCTTCGGTAGCTTTCATTTCCAAAAAGATATCGGTAATCAAATCGGTGAAATGAGTGGGTTTGATATTGATTTCGATGATTTTAGCGCCGTGTTCTTTTGCGATTTCGGGAATTTGAGCGGCCGGCAGTACTTCGGCATTGGTGCCGATAATGATGAAGACATCGGCTTTTGCGGCTTCTTCAAAAGAGCGCTTTTTGGCAAAGGCCGGAATTGGTTCGTTAAAGAACACGATATCGGGCTTCAGAATGCCCTTGCATACAAAACAGGTTGGCGGCAGGTATTTCAGGTCGGCAAAACTGATGTCGTATTCCGAATTGCAATTGGTACAAACCAGTCGTTTGTAGGTTCCGTGCAACTCGTAAACATGTTGGTTCCCGGCTTTCTGGTGCAGGTGGTCTATGTTTTGTGTAATTATCGATTCGAGATAACTTCGTTGCTCCATTCTGGCTAACATTTCGTGGGCAAGGTTAGGAGCTGCATCACCCAGTTTATCGTAAAAAATTTCTTTGATGATTTTCCACGATTGAAATGGTTTTGCTTTAAAAAAGTTGATATCGAGAAAAATGGGATCAACGCGGTTCCAGAGCCCGTTTTCGCCCCGAAAGGGCGGGATTCCGCTCTCAACCGAAATGCCTGCCCCTGTAAAAGCCACGGTGTAGCGCGACTTCCTGATACATTCAGCTGCTGATTCCAGTTTTTCGATGTTCATATTTTTACAGTAAAAATTCCCGGCAATTCAGGTCCGACCTGCCGGGAAGTTACATTTTAAGCGATTCAAATGTTTAATTCGTTTCTTCTTCCAAAATATCTTTTGTTACAGTAACTGTTGTGTCTTCGTTAAACCTGATTTTGAAATTCAGTTTCCTGAAAACCGAAATCATCGGTTTGTTGTCGCGGGTGGTTTCGGCAACTAAGCGTTTTACGCCACGGGCTTTGGCAATTTCAACACAATAGTTGGTAAGAATAAATCCAAGTTCTTTCTTTTGCCACGCATCGGTAATCAGTACGGCGTATTCCATCAGTTCCACATCGGGGTCGGCAATCAAACGGCCAACGCCAATCAGTTTTTTATTGCCATTTTCCTCCAGTTCGGCAACAATCCCGATTTCCCTGTCGTAATCGATGAAGCAGTATTTCGAGGCAATTTCGTGCGAATCGAAATAGAAATCGTATCTGAAACGGTGATAAATCGACTCTTTCGAGCAGCTGGCCAACAGTTCGAGCCACATTGGCTCATCTTCGGGTTTAATGGGTCGAAGCAAAATATCGGTTCCGTCACCCAGTTTCGAAGGTCGGATAAGGCTTTCGGGATAAGGACGCAAAATAAGGTGAGAGTAATCTTTTACCGGTTTTTGCATCACTTCTTCATCAACCACAATTCGCGCATCAAGTGCAATCACATCCTTCGAATTTACAATCAGCGGGTTGATATCAAGTTCCATGATTTCCGGGTAGTCGGCGGCAAGGTACGACATGCGGATCAGCACTTCAACCAGTTTATCGATGTTTTTCGGGGCATCGCCACGCCAGCCTTTCAGTAACGGGTAAATCTGTAATGATTCGAGCATCTGCTTTGCGAGTCTTTCGTTCAGTGGCGGGAATTCGAGCCGCTTGTCCTTAAACAATTCAGCGGTGGTTCCGCCCATGCCAACCAGCATCACGGTTCCGAAAACAGGGTCTTTTTTAATACCAATAATCAGTTCAATAGCATCACGGGTATCAACCATGATTTGCACAGTAACCCCGTCAATCCTGGCGTGTGGCATTTTTTCATGTGCGGTTTTCACCATGTTGCGGAAAGTGGCGCGTACCATTTCCTCGTTTTTAATATTCAGCGCCACGCCGCCCACATCCGATTTGTGGGTAATATCGGGCGAGTAAATTTTCAGTACCACGGGATAGCCTTTTTGTTCGGCAATTTTAACAGCTTCGTCTTCTGAATAAGCCGGTTGCGGGTGAGTAGTAATAATTCCGTAATCGTTCACCAGCATTTTTGAATCGTCTTCGTTTAAAATGCGGGCTTTGGGAAATACTTCGTTGATGTATTTTTTTCGTAGTTCAGCCCTGTCGTATTGAAACGAAACGGGAACTTCACGCGGAGTTTCATACAACATTTCCTGATTTTCGGAGAAATCGGAAAGTGTCATAAAAGCCCTGATTGCCTGCTCCGGAGCAGAATAGTTCGAAATTCCTGCTTTATTGAAAACCTGTATTCCTTCAGTCATACTTGCACCGCCCAACCAGGCTGCCATTATCGATTTTGTGGTTTTTGAAGCAATCTGAGCGATTGCCTCTGCAGTTTCAGTCGGGGCCGTCATCGCCTGCGGGGTAAGCAGCACAAGCACTGCGTCCACATTGGTATCTTCGAGAACAATTTCAGTGGTTCGGGCAAACCGTTCGGGTGTTGCATCTCCCAAAACATCCACCGGGTTACCGTGCGACCAGAACGGTGGCAGGTAATCGTTCAATTTTTGCATGGTTTCGTCTGATAGTTTTACCAGTTTTCCACCGAGTGAAATCAGCGAGTCGGTAGCCATAACCCCCGGACCGCCGGCGTTGGTAACCATGGCAAGCCGGTTTCCTTTCGGGATGCGGCGGCGGCCAACCAAATCGGTAAAATCGAAAATATTACCAAAATCATAAACTCTGGCCAAACCAGCCCTGCGGAAAACGGCATCGTAAATCGAATCTTCAGATGCGAGCGCCCCGGTATGCGAAGCTGCGGCGGCTGCCGATTCGGGGAATCGACCTGATTTATATACAATAATCGGCTTTTCGCGCGAGAATGCACGGGCTGCCGACATAAATGTGCGT
>DYSZ01000001.1:23421-68912 GCA_020726265.1 Draconibacterium orientale | reverse complement strand
TTGATGCTCTATCGTGCCTGGCTGATCAAAAGTTAAATACTGCTGAGTTGTAACTGATTTTTAAAAATTCAGCCGTTCTTGTAGGAAAATATCCATATATTGGAAAGAAAACTGATATCCCAAATATCAGAATTATAATCATGAAGGATTATTTTATTGTATATGAGATTTTTAAAGACAAAATATTAATCCTTCGAATTTGGGACACAAGGAGAAATCCTGATAAAATGATGCAATAAATTTGTTAAACTCAACCTTGTAAATAACCGACAGAAAAAATCGAAAATGTCAGAAGAATACATCAACCCGGAAGAACTACCTGAAGAAGCAAAAGAGTTGCCCGAAGCGCCGCAGGAACCTGAAGAGGAAGTGGTTGAGGAGATTGTGTACCTTCAGGGAATGTACCGTAACTGGTTTCTCGATTACGCCTCGTACGTAATTCTTGAGCGTGCAGTGCCATACATCAACGACGGGCTGAAACCCGTGCAACGCCGCATTATGCACGCCATGCGCGAAATGGACGATGGCCGGTACAACAAAGTGGCCAACATCATCGGGCAAACCATGCAGTATCATCCGCACGGCGATGCTTCCATCGGCGATGCAATTGTTCAGTTGGGGCAAAAAGAATTGCTTATCGACACCCAGGGAAACTGGGGAAATATTCATACAGGCGATGGCGCAGCTGCCCCGCGTTATATCGAAGCCAGGCTTTCAAAATTTGCACTCGAAGTGCTTTTTAATCCGAAAACCACTGAGTGGAAAGTTTCGTACGACGGTCGTAAACGCGAACCGGTTACGCTGCCGGTTAAGTTTCCGCTTTTACTTGCACAAGGTGTTGATGGTATTGCCGTTGGACTTGCATCAAAACTTTTCCCACACAACTTTATTGAATTGTGTGATGCTTCAATTTCGTATCTGAAAGGGAAAGATTTTGAGCTGCTTCCAGATTTTCCTACTGGTGGGCACGCCGATTTCAGCAGATACAACGACGGTTTGCGCGGCGGAACAGTAAAAGTGCGCGCCAAAATTGAAAAACGCGACAATAAAACACTGGTTATTTCTGAACTTCCATTCGGAAAAACCACAGGTTCTCTTATTGATACCATTATTAAAGCCAACGAAAAGGGCAAAATAAAAGTCAAGAAAATTGACGATAATACAGCGGAACATGTTGAAATTCAGGTGCATCTTGCTCCCGGTGTTTCGTCCGACAAAACAATCGATGCTTTGTATGCTTTCACCGATTGCGAGGTTTCGCTCTCGCCCAACTCGGTAATTATCGAAAATGATAAACCAATTTTTATCGGGGTAAAAGAAATTCTGAGACGCTCGACCGATGCCACACTTCAACTGCTGAAACTCGAACTTGAAATCCGTAAATCGGAACTGGAGGAAGCATGGCATTATTCGTCACTCGAAAAGATTTTTATCGAGGAACGGATGTACAAGGATAAAAAGTTTGAGGATTCGGAAGACATGGATCACGCTATTGCCTATATCGATACGCGTTTCGACCCGTGGAAACCACAACTGAGGCGCGAAATCACCCACAACGATATTCTCAAACTAATGGAAATTAAAATGGCCCGCATCCTCAAATTCAATAAGGATAAGGCCGACGAACAGATGAAAGCCATTGAGGATGAGATTGCTGAAGTAGTAAATGATATTGTAAACATTGTTCCATACACCATAAAATGGTTTACTCACCTCAAAAATAAATACGGAAAAGGAAGGGAACGCCGCACCGAAATTCGCAGTTTTGAAAATATTGTGGCAACAAAAGTGGTTGTTCGCAACGAAAAACTGTACCTCGACCGGAAGGAAGGGTTTATTGGCTACGGGTTGAAAAAGGCCGAGTACATTTGCGACTGCTCCGATATCGACGACATTATTGTTTTCCGCCGCGACGGTACTTACTTCGTCTCGAAAGTGCAGGAAAAAGCGTTTATCGACAAGAACCCGTTGCATGTCGAGATTTTCAAAAAAGGCGATAACCGCACGGTTTACAATGTGGTTTACAAAGACGGCGAGTCGGGGTTTTATTATATGAAACGCTTTGCGGTTACTGGCGTTACGCGCGACAGAGAGTACAACCTGACGATGGAAACCAAAGGCTCGCGCGTGGTGTATTTTTCGGCTAACCCGAATGGAGAAGCCGAAACACTGAAAATTGTACTGAAACCAAAACCACGCATCAAGAAACTCAATTTCGAAGTTGATTTGGGCGAACTGGCCATCAAAGGCCGACAGTCGATGGGAAACTTGCTTACCAAATTCGAGGTACATAAAATCAGCTTAAAGGAAAAAGGATTGTCAACGCTGGGTGGCCGGAAAATCTGGTTCGATGAAGATGTGCTTCGCCTCAACGCGGATGGCCGTGGAAAATACCTTGGCGAATTTGCCGGCAACGATAAAATTCTGGTGCTCTATAAAAAAGGAGAATACCAGGGTTACAATTACGATTTAAGCAATCATTTTGAAGACGATATACTAACTATCGAAAAATTTGACCCGGGAAAAGTTTTATCAGCAGTTTATTTCGATGCCGAACAACAGTTTTACTATGTGAAACGATTTGAAATAGAAGAAGATGAAGGCAAACTGGTTCGTTTTGTGGGCGAAAATCCCGGTAATAAACTGGTGAGTGTAACCTGGGTTCGGTACCCGCGGCTCGAATTGCGTTTTGGAGGCAAAAACGAAGGCCGCGAAAACGAAATCATCGAAGTGGCCGAGTTCATTGGGGTGAAATCGTGGAAAGCCAAAGGGAAAAGGTTGTCGAATTACGAAGTTTCAAATATTCTTGAGATTGAGCCGGTGGTTAAAGATGAACACGACAAACCTGACCCTGATGACGCAATAGAACTTTTGGAAAGTGAGCCGGACGAAAAACAGGAATGGCCTGAAACGCCTGATTTCAGAGATATTCCGTTCGAAATAAAACGACCGCCGAAAGATGCACCTGACCCAACACAGATGACGCTATTTTAGTTCCGGGTTTCCAGTTCAAAGTTCCTTGTTTCCAAATACTCGAAACTCTGAACATTAAACTTTAAACTGATTTTTTATGAGAATTTACCTGATTGGTTACATGGGTTGTGGAAAATCGACGCTGGGAAAGCGATTGGCGAAACACCTCAATCTGCAGTTTGTGGATATGGACCATTATATTGAAATGCGCAACCACAAAACTGTCCCCCAAATTTTTGCCGAAGAGGGTGAAACTGAGTTTCGCAAAAAGGAACGGAAAGCACTCGAAGAACTTGCCGATTTCAGCGATATCGTAATTGCAACAGGTGGTGGTGCGCCCTGTTTTTTCGATAATATTGAACTGATGAACAACACAGGTACAACCATTTATATGAATATCGACCCAGCAATTCTGGCTGACAGATTGATGCATTCGAAAACCGAACGCCCGTTAATCAAAGGAAAATCGAAACAGGAGCTGATCACTTTTATTGACGAGATGCTGAAAAAACGTAGTATGTTTTACACGCAGGCCAAATTCCAGATAACTGAACCTGAAATCGACCTCGATGTGATTCAGAATCTGATTGTCTAAGAAATTCAGGACTAAAAATCACAGAATAATAAAATCTTGTATAAAACACTGAATGTCAGTGATACTGATTTTTCTTATTTTTATTGAAATTTTCAGTATGAACCAGTCAGCAATTGAAATATTTAAAACCGAAGACGGGGCGACCGGAATAAATGTGATACTCGATAATGATACTGTCTGGTTGAACCTGAACCAGATTTCTACTCTTTTCGAACGTGATAAGTCTGTGATATCAAGGCATATTCGAAATATTTTTAAAGAGCAGGAGTTGGAAAATATTTCAACTGTTGCAAATTTTGCAACAGTTCAAATTGAAGGTGAAAGGGAAGTAGAAAGAAATATTGAATACTTTAACCTTGATATTATTATCTCTGTTGGATACAGAATTAATTCAAAAAGAGGCACACAATTCAGAATTTGGGCAAATAAGGTATTGAAAGAATATCTTATAAGAGGTTATGCGTTGAATGAGAGGAAACTGCAACAACAAAACGAACAACTAAAAGAACTACAGGAATCTGTAAAAATATTGGGGAATGTTTTAAAAGAAAAGAAGTTAACGAATTCTGAAAAAAATGGCCTTCTCGAAATTATATCAAATTATGCATATGCTCTGGATATCCTTGACCAGTATGATTATCAGAGTCTTCAATTAAACTCAATATCTGAAAGCAATGTTTTCAGATTAACATACGATGAAGCAATTACTCAGATTGAACTGGCCAGAAAATATTACGGTAACAGCAGTTTATTTGGCAACGAAAAAGACGATTCCTTTAAAAGTTCGATAACCACAATTTACCAGACTTTTGACGGGTTGGATTTATATCCGAGCGTCGAAGAAAAGGCGGCAAATCTGCTTTATTTTATTACAAAGAACCATTCGTTTACTGATGGGAATAAACGAATTGCAGCTTTTTTATTTCTGTATTTTATGGAGAAAACGGTATTCTATACAACAAAAATGGACTTAAAAGAATAGCTGATAATGCGTTGGTTGCCCTGACTTTGATGATTGCTGTCAGCAAGCCTGAAGAAAAAGATGCTATGGTAAAAGTAGTTGTGAATCTTATAAATAAAAATAACTAAATCAAAAATTTTTGAGCGATGGAAACCAACAAGCAGCTTGAACTTGCCTGGCAATTTGTGCAATACACCAATCAGAACATTTTTTTGACCGGAAAAGCAGGTACCGGCAAAACAACTTTTTTGAAAAGCCTGAAGGATAATTCGCCCAAACGGATGATTGTGGTTGCCCCAACAGGAGTGGCAGCCATCAACGCGGGCGGGGTTACCATCCATTCATTTTTTCAGTTGTCGTTTGCACCGCAAATTGGCAACGACAGCGAGCAGTGGAAAGAGAAGCGTTTCTACAAAGACAAAATTAATATCATCCGCAGCCTCGATTTGCTGGTGATTGACGAAATAAGTATGGTTCGGGCCGATGTGCTCGATGCAGTTGACCGTGTTTTGCGCCGATTCAAAAATCGCCAGAAACCGTTTGGCGGGGCGCAGGTGTTGATGATTGGCGACCTCCAGCAATTGGCGCCGGTAATTAAACGCGAAGAGTGGGAACTGCTCAAAACCGAATACGAAACCGGCTACTTTTTCAGCAGCAAAGTGTTAAAGCAAACGCCGTATGTGAGTATCGAACTCACCCAGGTTTTTCGCCAACAGGACGACAGGTTTATTGCAATTCTCAATAAAGTACGCGACAACTGTCTCGATAAACCATCGCTCGATGCGCTGAACCAACGCTTTATTCCAGGTTTCAGGCCGAACGAAAGCGAAGGGTATATCACACTTTGCACACACAATGCACAGGCGGCGCAAATCAACGATTTCAAACTAAAGAACCTTTCTGCAAAACCAAGGCTTTTCAGAGCCGAAACCGAAGGCGATTTTCCCGGATATGCTTACCCAACCGATTTTGAACTGAATCTGAAAGTTGGTGCACAGGTGATGTTTGTAAAAAATGACCCTGAACCAGAGAAACGATTTTTTAATGGTAAGATAGGAAAAATAGTTTCTATCCACGAAGATTCGATAAATGTTCTGTGCCCTGGCGAAGCAGAGGAAATTGACGTTACAGCGCTGCTGTGGGAAAACATAAAATACTCAATCGACACCGAAACGGCGGAGATTAAAGAAGAAGTGGAAGGTACATTTTTGCAGTTGCCAATAAAACTGGCATGGGCAATAACCATTCATAAAAGTCAGGGACTTACTTTTGAGAAAGCTGTGATAGACGCTGAAGCGTCATTTGCACACGGGCAGGTTTATGTGGCGCTCAGTCGTTGTAAATCGCTCGAAGGCATGGTGCTGAGTACGCCAATTTCAACAGGCAGCATAATTTCTGATACTACCGTTGGCGGATTTATAAAACAGGTTGAGGAAAACCAGCCCGGCGATGCCGACTTGTTAAAAGCAAAAACAAAATACCAGCACGAAATGGCGGCCGAACTTTTCAGGTTTGGACTAATCGGCTACATGATAAATGCGGTTATTAAACTCGCTGAAGAAAACGAAGGCAGTTTTCCGGTTGAGGTGCAGCATATTTTTAGCTTGATAAAGGAGAATTTTCAAACCAAAATTGTGGATGTGGCCGGGAAATTTGAGTTGCAGTTAAAACAATTGCTTGCGGCTGACCCTGATATCGAAAACAATTTGAAATTGCAGGAACGCATTTCAAAAGCAGCAGTTTATTTCGCCGGAAAATTAAATCAGCATGTTCTTAATCCGTTGAAAAACATTGATTTGGATGTTGATAACCGGGAGGTTCGCAAAAGGCTGAAAAACCAGGTGGCTGCCATAACCGACGATGCCGGACAAAAAATTGCTGCCTACAAAATCTGTGAAACCGGTTTCAATATCAAAAAAATTCTCGATGCAAGGGCTAAACTGCTTCTCGAACCTGAAAGTGAAAAGTCGCATGCAAAACAAAAAGCAGCTGAGTCACCGGCTCCAACAGTATCAGAACATCCGGTACTTTATGCACTGTTACGCACCTGGCGAAACAAAAAAGCTGAAGAAACAGGAGTTCCGGTTTATCTGGTTTTTTCGCAAAAGGCGCTTTTCCAGATGAGCAATCTGTTGCCGGTAACCGCTGATTCGCTATTTGCCATCAACGGATTTGGCCACAAAAAGGTGGCACAATTCGGAACAGAAATTCTGGCTATCATTCAAAAATATTGTGCTGAAAAAGGCCTGAAACCCGCTGCATTATCGCCAACCAACAAAAAAGAGAGAAAGGAAAAGCCACCGAAACCCGATACAAAAAAGGAGAGTTTTGAACTTTATAAGTCGGGTAAAACCGTTGCTGAAATAGCCGGAATACGACAATTGGTGGTGAGTACAATTGAAAGTCATCTGGCTCATTTTATTGCCAGTGGCGAATTGGATATACGTACTTTTTTGTCGGCGGATAAACTTGAAAAGCTGGAAACATTTAAACCTGCAAGCGAAGCCAATTTTGTTGGAGAAGCCAAAGTCCATTTTGGCGATGAATTCAGTTACGGAGAATTAAGAATGGCTGGTGCGTGGTTAAAGCGAAAGTAAAAGTTTATCAGGTTTTTAACCGTAAAGATGAATGATGCTTTTCAGGTTTGAGTAAGTATTTTGCAATATCAGTCCGAAATCTTCTTTTCCAAACCACCTGATTTCTGAAATGTTCTCACCTGTTTCAGGTGTTCCGTTTTTTGTGCCGGTATAATCCATTTCAAACCAGTGGGTTTTCTTCAATATCCATTCTCCGGCAGAATCTTGCCATGTCGATTGATAAATATGCCAGGTTGGAGGTAATGATTTTACAATCTGGTGTCCCTGTATTCCACACTCCTCTTCAACTTCGCGAATTGCCGCTTTTTCCGGGGTTTCGCCTGTATCAAGTTTTCCTTTAGGCAGATCCCATTTCCCGTTTCTGAAAATAAACAGAAACTGGTTATTTCTTTTTACAATTCCCCCGGCAGCCTCAATTTGTGTAAATGCCTGGCTGAAAACAGATTTTATAAATTCTTCGGGATTCTCTTGATAAATGATTGTTGAACCTTTTGTTTTGCCGCCAAACTTATCAAACCAGGTTTTTACTTCATCTGCTGTTTTTATGGTTTCAGCTACTTCGAATTGCTGAAACATGTTTTGGTAAGCGGGCTCCGCAATCACGATTTCCCTGTCGTTTAAAAAAACTTTATACATTTGTTTTTAATTGTAAAAATACAAGTTTAATGTGGTTTGAATAATTTTATTGTCACATCGAGCGAAGTCGAAATGTGTTTATTTCAGTCTTCGACTACGCCCAGACTGACAATAAGCAGTGTATAAATTCAACCCACTGAACTTCTTTAAAAATGCAGAAAAATGAGTACAACAGAGGCGAGTGTTGCAAAAAAATTGCTCGAAATATGCGCTATCAAAGTTCAGCCCGAAAATCCGTTTACCTGGGCTTCGGGGTGGAAATCACCGATTTATTGCGATAACCGGAAGATTCTGTCCTATCCGGAAACGCGCACATATGTGCGCGATGCTTTTGTAAAATTAGTAGGTGAAAAATACCCTGACGCTGAGGTGGTTGCCGGTGTTGCCACAGGCGCAATTGCCATGGGCGCTTTGGTTGCTGAAGTGTTGGGATTGCCATTTATTTACATCCGGTCGGCGCCAAAAGGACATGGTTTGGAGAACCTGATTGAAGGCGTTTTGCACGAAGGACAAAACGTGGTTGTAGTTGAGGACCTGATCTCGACAGGAGGAAGCAGTTTAAATGCAGCCGAAGCAGTTGTTAAAGCCGGAGGAAATGTACTCGGAATGGTGGCAATTTTTACTTACGGCTTTCCGCACGCAATCGGTAACTTTCAGCATGCAGGAATTGAATTGACAACATTAAGCAATTATCACGCATTAATCGACACTGCTGTAACCACTGGCAGTGTGAGTGATGCACAGGTGGCAACCCTGATGAAATGGCGCGAAAATCCGGCTGAATGGGGGAAATAAATCAAATCAATAAAAATGCCATTAGAAAAATACACCAGCCAGGTTAAGCTGATTAACCATAACGAACAGGTTGTCTATAATTATCTTTCGAATTTCGAAAATCTTTCGGGTTATCTCAATTCAGGGTTAATCGAAAAAATCACGGAAAAGGTACCACAGATAAAAATTACCGACTTTTCGTCAGACCGCGATTCGTGTAAGTTTAATATTACTGGGTTGGGTTTAGCCGAAATACGCGTTGTAACCCGCGAACCTTTTAAAACGATTAAAGTGGAAAGTTCAGGTGGATTACCCATCAGCCTTACATTTTGGATTCAATTGATGGCAGTTGATAATTTCAGTACCAAACTACGACTGACATTGCATGCTGAAATGAGTATGATGATAAAAATGCTGGCGGGAAGTAAACTTGGCGAAGGTATCGATCGGCTTGCTGATACGCTGGCATCGCTGCCATATCAATAGATTGCCCCCATCCCAACCTTCCCACGGAGGGTGGAGGAGAAAAGAGTCGCTTAAATTACAAATTCCACTTCTTTAAATAGGTGTTCTGTTTTGGTTCCGTCTTTTTGTTCCAGAATCAGCTGGCCAAACTGACCAATTTCGGTAATCCGCGCTTCAAAAAATTCTCCTTGTTTTGCATAAAAAGCCCAGTCCTGGTATCGGAATAACCTGTTAAGGTAAGCATTGTCAATTGCATTTAAGTTGTTTGATTGCAACTCGTTATATCTGATTTCAAGTTTCTCCCATAATTTTTCTGCAACAATTTCAACGCTATAATTTTTGCCGGTCAGTTGTGTTAATGAAACCGGATTTGGAGCGCCTGAAATAAATACAGATTGGTTCAGATTTAAACCAATACCCACAACCACTGAGTTCAGGTTGGAGCCAATAATCGAATTTTCGATAAGAATACCTGCAATTTTTCTATTGTCGGCATAAATATCGTTTGGCCATTTAATTGAAACTTCAATGTTTTCCTCTGTCAACAAATCGGTCAGGGCAAGGCTGACTGCTTTCGAAAGATAAAACTGGTGGGTGGCCTTCAAAAATTTTGGTTGAAGAATAAAACTCGCCAAAAGATTTTTACCGGGTTCACTCTCCCATGAGTTTCCCTGTTGCCCTTTTCCTTTCGTCTGAAAATGTGTCATAACGACAGTCCCTTCCGCTGCCGCTTTCGTCAGAAGCAGTTGGTTGGCATAGTTGTTGGTCGATTCAGTTTCGTCTAAAAAAATAAAGTTCTTATTCATTGTAAACTGGTGCTTGTTTCTTTTGTTATTCGTAAACCGGTTTTACAATGATTGTAAGCGAAAAACGAATATTTAAGAAAAACGCAAAATACACAAAATAAGGCTAAAGCAAAAAGATTATCTTTGTGGTTAATTATTTATGAGGAAAAACAAAGGTTCGACAAGAAATATATTGGACGGGGTACTGGAAGGGATACAACGGATTAAAGGTAAGGAGATTACAGTAGTTGATTTAAATTCTATCCATCATACAGAGTGTGGTTATTTTGTAATCTGCCACGGAACTTCATCAACACAAACAAACGCCATTGCCGAGTCGGTTGAAGAAACTGTAAAAGAAATAGCAGGTGTTGATGCCTGGCATAAGGATGGTTACAGAAATGCCATCTGGATTTTACTCGATTATGGTGATGTGATGGTACATGTATTTCAGAAAGAAGCCCGCGATTTTTATAATCTCGAAGGCCTTTGGGCCGATGCTAAAACAACAGTAATTAAAGAAGAATCAGTAGTATATCATGACAGATAAACAGGAAAACAAAGAAAACAAGAATCAGAACAACCCTTTTAACCAATTAAATCCGAATCGGAAGAATGATGGTAAAGGACCAAAATTCAACGCATATTGGATTTACGGAATTGTGGCAATCGTTTTTATCGTTATTCAGTTTTATTTAAGTACCAGCAAGGGGCCAGTATTAACCAAGTGGGACGATGTAAAATCAACAATGCTGGCAGGTAACGACGTTGAGCGCATTGTTGTTATTAACGACAAAGTGGCAACAATTTACATTAAGAAAGATAGCATCGGCCAGTACAAAGACCAGTTTGAGAAAAACTTTTCGAAACCAGCCGAAGGAGGACCGCATTTTAAATTTAATATTGGTCCACCCGAAGAATTTGCAAGAAACCTGAAGGAAGCACAGGCCGACAATCCTGTGGCCATTTCGCCGGAATATAAAGAAGAACGAAACTGGGCAGGAGAAGTGCTTTGGACAATCGGACCATTTGTACTTATTATTTTGTTATGGTGGTGGATTTTCAGACGAATGAGCAGGGGTGGCGGTGGCGGTGCCGGTGGAATTTTCAATGTAGGTAAATCGCAGGCAAAAATATTTGATAAAGACCAGAAAGTATCGACAACTTTTAAAGATGTAGCCGGGCTTACCGAAGCCAAACAGGAAGTTGTTGAGATTGTGGAATTTCTTAAAAATCCCGAAAAATTCACGCGTCTTGGCGGTAAAATTCCTAAAGGTGCACTTCTCGTTGGTCCTCCCGGAACTGGTAAAACATTGCTTGCCAAAGCTGTGGCGGGTGAAGCCAACGTACCATTTTTCTCGATGTCGGGTTCGGATTTTGTTGAGATGTTTGTGGGTGTTGGTGCTTCGCGTGTGCGCGACCTGTTTAAACAGGCCAAGGAAAAAGCGCCGTGTATTGTTTTTATCGACGAAATTGACGCCATTGGTCGTGCCCGTGGCAGAAACCCCAATATGGGTTCGAACGACGAGCGCGAAAATACACTCAACCAGTTGCTTACCGAAATGGATGGTTTTGATACAAACACCGGGGTAATTATTCTGGCTGCCACCAACCGTGCCGATATACTCGACCGCGCGCTGATGCGTGCCGGCCGTTTCGACCGTCAGATTCATGTTGAACTGCCCGACCTGAATGAACGAGCTGATATTTTTAACGTTCATCTTCGTCCGTTAAAACTGGCTGTTGATTTGAAAGTTGATTTTCTAGCCAAACAAACACCCGGGTTCTCGGGTGCCGATATTGCCAATGTTTGCAACGAAGCGGCTTTAATTGCTGCCCGTAAAAATCATGAAGCTGTTGATAAACAGGACTTCCTGGATGCGGTTGACCGTATTGTTGGCGGATTGGAAAAGAAGAACAAAATCATTTCGATTGAAGAGAAAAAGACAATTGCCTTTCACGAGGCAGGACATGCCACCATCAGTTGGTTGCTCGAACATGCACACCCGCTGGTAAAAGTTACCATCGTACCGCGGGGTAAAGCGCTGGGCGCTGCGTGGTATTTACCCGAAGAACGGTCGATTACCACCAAAGAACAACTTTTAGACGAAATGTGCTCGGCACTTGGCGGACGTGCAGCCGAACAGCTTACTTTTAATAAAATTTCATCAGGCGCTCAAAACGACCTCGAAAAAATAACCAAACAGGCTTATGCAATGGTTAGTATTTTCGGCATGAGCGAAAAAGTGGGCAATGTAAGTTATTATGATTCAACTGGTCAGTCGGATTACTCGTTTACAAAACCATACAGCGAAAAAACTGCTGAACTGATTGATGCCGAGGTAAAAGTTTTAATTGAAGGACAGTACATCCGTGCCCTCGAAGTATTAAAGAAAAATGAAGCTGGTCATGCAAAACTGGCTAACTTATTACTCGAACGCGAGGTTATTTTTAGTGAAGACCTTGAAGATATTTTTGGGAAGCGCCCGTGGGACAAAAAACATGTGATTCCTGAAAACGGAGGTTCAGAAAAAGCAGAAGAACCTGAAGTAAAAGTGGAAGTACCTGTTGAAGTTACAGCGGTACCCGAAATAAAACACGAAGAAAAACCTGTGACACCTGCAGAGCCAGAAATCAGGCCCGAAGGAAAAGTTTCGAAAGCCGAGCTGAGGCAAAAACCACCAAAACCAATACCACCTGTTGATACGAAAACATTGTTTTGAATGAGCACTGCACGTGAGGAAATACTTAAAAAGCTCAGCACTTCGGTTCATCCGGTTTCTGAACCACCCGATTTTGAGCAACAAGTATTTCCTCCCGTTATATTTCCCCTCGAACAGGCATTTAAAATACAATTCGAAGCCATTAACGGCAAGGTTTTTATTTTTCAATCCGAAACAGAATTGTTTAACTCACTTAAAACATACCTACAGCAATTTCATGCTGAAAATGTTTTTTGCAGCGAACCTGGAATTATGAAGAACCTGGTTCAGTTTGAAATCGGTTTCAATGAATATGCCGGCGTTGTAAAAAATATGGAAGTGGGTATCACCGGATGTGAATTTCTGGTTGCACAAACCGGCTCTGCAATGGTAAGTTCTGCGCAGGGAGGCGGACGGCAAATGAATATTTCTCCGCCATTGCATATTATTATAGCCAACAAAAATCAATTTGTTGCCACGCTTGAAGAAGCCTATTCAATGATTCAACAAAAATATGCTGAAGGATTACCTTCGCAGATTGCGTTGGTTACAGGTCCCAGCCGCACAGCCGACATCGAAAAAACACTGGTTCTTGGCGCTCACGGGCCACGGGAGTTGTGGGTAATGATTGCCTGATCCTGAATGATTTTTAGCCCTTTTCAACTTTCATTTATTTTTTACCTTTGCACCATCAAAACAGATGGGAACAAAATTGTCATTAAAAAACTGAAAAATTGAAAGAACTGCTGAAACGAAGTTTAACCGGGATTCTGATTGTTGGCCTTATTCTGGCTGGTATAATTATTCATCCGGTAGTTTTTGCCGTTGTGTTTTCAGTTTTTATGGCACTGGCACTTCTCGAATTCTATAAACTTGCTGAGAAACTGGGTTATCAACCTGCAAAAATTGTAGGTTTAGCAGGCGGTTTACTCTTGTTTGCACTGTTTTTCCTTACCGCAAACCGGTTTATACCACCTCGATTTTTGGGTCTCGCAGTCATCATTGCCTTATTGGTTTTGCTCACTGATTTGTTTTCACCGAGCACTTCAGGCTTTAAAAATGGGTTGATTACCCTAGCTGGAATTGTTTATGTTTCGGTGCCCTTCAGCCTGCTAAATTTTATCGAAACACCCCGGTGTGTAGAGCATCCTGAGTTTTATCCGTGGGTGCTGGCGGGTGTGTTTTTTATTATCTGGGTTTACGATTCGGCCGCTTATGCGGTTGGTTCGCTTACCGGAAAACACAAAATTTGCACACGCATCTCGCCGGCAAAATCGTGGGAAGGATTAATCGGTGGGACTGTTTTTGCCGTTTTAATGGGAATTGGAAACTCGGTGATGTTTGATGAATTAAGCATAACCGACTGGATAGCAACTGCAATACTTGTGGTTATTTTTGGTACAAGCAGCGATTTTTTCGAGTCGAAACTGAAGCGCGAAGCCGGTGTGAAAGACTCGGGGAATATTCTTCCGGGACATGGTGGAATGCTCGACCGGTTTGATACGCTGCTTTTTGCAACGCCGGCAATTTTTGTCTGGATTAATTTATTGGCAAAATTTTAAAAAATGAAGATACATAAGGAAGGTTTTAAAGTTATTCCTGTTGCCCTGCTGATTCTTGCTGCACTTGATTTGCTGATCTGGTTCTTTTTGAAAGAATTTCTTATCAGTTACCTTTTAATTGGCGCATCGGTGGTTTTGGCTGGCCTGGTTGTTTATTTCTTTCGGGTTCCCAAACGTACAACGGAGAAAAACAACATGCATGTAATTGCTCCGGCCGACGGTAAGATTGTGGAAATAAAAGAAGTGTTTGAAAAAGAATATTTTAAAGACAACCGCATTCAGGTTTCGATTTTTATGTCTCCGCTGAATGTGCACCAGAATAAAGCGCCGGTGAGTGGGGATATTTTGTACGTGAAACATCACCGCGGTGCATTTTACCCTGCATTTGTCGAGAAATCATCAGAACTGAATGAGCGCTGTTCCACGGTTTTTAAAAACGAAAACGGAACAGAAATTTTATCGAGGCAAATTGCCGGAACCGTTGCGCGCCGTATCTGCTTTTATGTAAACCCCGGCGACAAAATAGAACAGGGTGATGAATATGGTTTTATCCGGTTTGGTTCGCGTGTTGATGTTTTTTTGCCGCTGACTGCAAAAGTTACAGTTAAAATGGACGTTAAAACGGTGGGTGGAGAAACTGTGATTGCTACCCTTTAAAGGCGTAATATGAAAAAGATAATCGCTCAGATTCCCAATACAATCACTTCGCTGAACCTTGTTTCAGGTGTTGCAGCAACCATGTTTGCCATTGATGGTCATTTGGTTTGGGCAGCCATTTTTATTTGTTTGGCTGCCGTGCTCGATTTTATGGATGGTTTTGCAGCCCGTTTGCTGAAAGCCTATTCCGAAATCGGTAAAGAACTTGATTCGCTGGCCGATGTGGT
The DNA here is from genome assembly GCA_020726265.1 of Draconibacterium orientale. GTDB lineage: Bacteria > Bacteroidota > Bacteroidia > Bacteroidales > Prolixibacteraceae > Draconibacterium > Draconibacterium orientale_A. The sequence continues at coordinate 53,978 of DYSZ01000001.1, read as the reverse complement.
TTCGTTTGGTGTTGCCCCGGGCGCCATTCTTTTTACTTTGCTCGAATTTGCGTTGTTTGGTAAAAACCAGCCGATTCACGAAATTGGAGCGAGCTGGTACGAGTGGCTGATTCTTTCCACTTCGTTTTTGTTGCCGGTTTTTGGCGCAATCAGACTGGCACGTTTTAATACAAACACTTCAAACGAAAACTTTTTCCGTGGCCTTCCCATTCCTGCCAATGGTCTTTTTTGGGCAGCAATGGGTTTAATGCTGCAAATGCCAAAATATGCCGAAGTGCTGAAATTGGTTTATTCCGTGCGAACGCTTGTTTTGCTCGGTATTTTTATGGCTGGCGTGATGGTGATTACCATGCCGATGTTTTCGCTCAAGGCAAAATCGCTGAGCTTTACCGATAACTGGTACCGCTACCTTTTTGCTTTTGTGGCAGTTGTTCTGATTGCTGCTCTGAATGTTTACAGCCTGGCGCTGGTGATTTTCGTTTATATTTTGTTGAATGCCGTTTTTTACCTGATGAAGGTTAATTTCTGAATTCATTAAATAGAAAAAGCCCCTGAAAACGGAAGTAAAATTTTCCTGCGAAAATATTAATAATACACCATGACAAATAAAAATCTTCCGCAAACAGAGGCCTGTATCCTTATTTCTTTACCGACGTTTATGTTCTATTGAACAACGGAATGCAAAAGATGTTTTCTGGAGGATGATATAATTCTGATATTCTACCACAGATACCACAGATAAGGCCTTTTTATTAATCTGTGCAAATCTGCGTAATCTGTGGTCAGTGATTGAAAATGTGAATTAAAAGGTTTGTGTTTATTTTAGTGGCGCTGCAAAACGGATTACATCTTCACCGGTTATTAACGAATCACAAAGAATAATCAATCGCTCGATTACATTTCTGAACTCCCTAATGTTTCCCGTCCAGCTGATTTTTTGCAGCTCGGCAAATGCATCGTCGGTAATCGTTTTCTTTGGCATCCCGTATTCATCGCAAATAAGTTGAATAAAGTGATTGGCAAGCAATGGAATATCTTCAAGCCGCTCGTTTAAAGCAGGCACTTTTATCAAAATAACACTCAGCCTGTGATATAAATCTTCCCTGAAATTGTTTTCGGCAATTTCAGCCGAAAGATTTTTGTTGGTGGCCGCAACAACACGTACATCAACTTTTATTTGTTTATCGCCGCCAACCCGGCTGATGATGCTTTCCTGCAACACCCGCAAAACTTTGGCTTGTGCCGAAAGACTCATGTCGCCAATTTCGTCGAGGAACAAAGTGCCACCGTTCGCCTGCTCAAATTTGCCGATGTGTTGTTTTACCGCCGAAGTAAAAGCTCCTTTTTCGTGCCCGAAAAGTTCGCTTTCTATCAGTTCAGAAGGTATTGCAGCGCAGTTTACTTCAATAAACGGTCCTGCTGAACGGTTGCTTTGGTCGTGAATACGGCGTGCCACAAGTTCTTTCCCTGTTCCGTTCGAGCCAGTTATCAAAACACGGGCATCGGTTTTTGCCACACGATCGGCCATTTCAACCACGGCTTTCAAAGCTGCCGATTCACCAATAATTTCAAATTTCTTGTTGACCTTCTTTTTCAGGCTTTTTGTTTCGCTAACCAGGTTCGATTTATCCATGGCATTGCGGATAGTAATCAGCAACCGGTTGAGGTCGAGTGGTTTTTCGATATAGTCAAATGCACCTTTTTTTATCGATTCAACGGCTGTATCAATATTCCCGTGCCCCGAAATCATGACAACAGGAGTGTCAGGAATCAATTCCTGAAATTTTTCAAGAACTTCGATGCCATCCATTCCGGGCATTTTGATATCGCAAAGAATTACATCATACGAGCCGGCTTTTATTTTGTCGAGTGCTTTAATTCCGTCTTCGGCCAGGTCAACCGAATATTTTTCGTACTCAAGAATATCTTTCAAAGTATTGCGGATACTGCGTTCGTCATCGATTACAAGGATGCGTGACATAAATAATCAGGTTATTATTTTCGATTTTCAAAAATAGCCCTATTTGTATTCGAAATGTAGAACGGGAATAAAAAATCCTGAAGATTTTCTCTTCAGGATTTTCAATAAAAAAGTGTGTTTTTCAATACCCGGCATCAGAGAAATAACGCATAAACTGGGTACGCTGATACAAAATTGGTTTTTTAATGTGCATCTGGCTGGCATTACCACGAAATTCTTCAATAGAATTGTATTTATGCCTGAACATCCAGTCTTTTAAATCGTGAATCATCACTTCAATAATTTTTGGCCCTTCCTTGTAAACAGCCGAAACAACCTGTACTGCCTGGGCGCCAACTAGCAGGTTTTTGATAACCTGTTCGCCGGTAAAAATCCCTCGCGAGGCTATCAGTTCAATATCCACTTTGTTGTATAAAATACCAATCCACCGAAGGCTCATTGTGTTTAATTCCTTGCAGCTCAATACATCGCCCGATACAACTTTCTCTGTTTCGATATTTACATCGGGGCTGAAAAATTTATTAAACAGAACTACCGACGAAGCTTTGGTTTGCGAAATGCGATAAATAAAATTGGCCAGCCCTGAGAAATAGTAGCTGATTTTCAGTGAAAAAGGAATCGTAATCGCATTGCTGATTTTTTCGATTATGTCGAAATAGATACCTTCTTTTACTTCACCAACAAGATTGATATCGGCCGGAAGCATAAAAAGGTTTACTTCGAGTGCATCGGCTCCGGCTTCCTGAATTAACTTGGCATACGAAATCCACCCCTCAGCCGAAGCGCAGTTGATGCTGGCGATAACCGGAATCTGCACTGCTGCCTTGGTATTTTTTATCAGGTTGGTGTACTGTGTGATGTTGTGTTTTTTGCTGAAATACATGGCGTAATATTCCTGGTCGTTAAACGAACCATAAATATTGTTCAGGCGTTGTTCGTCAACATCGTGCATAATTTGTTCCTCAAAAAGCGATTTCAGGACAACTGCGCCGGCCCCGGCTTTTTCGTATGCCACCGAATTTTCAACACTTTCGGTTAGCGACGAACTTCCCACAATAATCGGGCTTTTCAGTTTCAGCCCCATGTAACTGGTCGAAATATCCATGATGTTGGTTTTATTGTTCAGTTAAATATTTGTCGATACCCATTGCAGCGCGGTGTCCGTTGGCAATCCCGTGAATTACATCGGGGCCCTGAATGGTGTCGCCACCCATAAACAGCCACGGCACACTGGTTTGAAAATCGCTGTTCACTTTTATCCTTCCGCGCGGGCCCATTTCAATGTCATCTTTTAAAGGCTCGGCAATGTAACTTAAATCCATGCCCTGACCGATGGATTCAACCACCATGTCGCCTTCAAAAAAGCGGGCATTTTCCATGTTGCATTGCGGGTTGAAATTGCCGGTGGCATCGAACAGCGACATACACTGTACCACGTGCAATCCCTTAATAATACCATCCTGAATTTCGACTTTCTGCGGCGCCCATCCCGGATTGATTATAGCTCCTTCTTCACGGGCTTCAACAACTTCTTCACGGTCGGCAGGCATTTTTTCCTCAGTCTCCAAACTGGTGGTTATCATCTGAACCTTTCCGTATTTCTGGTTTTGCAGGCGGGCCAGCGAACGGGTGATATCCATTGCCACGTTACCACCGCCAATCACCACAATTTTTTCTGCCACATGAATTTCTTCTCCCTGTGTGATTTTCCTGAGCAGTTCAATCGACTGGTACACATTTTTGTGGTCAGAACCTTCAATCCGTGTGCTTCTCCCCAAATGCAAACCGGTGCCTGCAAAAACTGCATCGAAATCTTTGCCCAATTGTTCAAGCGTAATATCTTTCCCAACGTTTACGTTGTAATGAATTTTAACACCAAGCGAGAGAATATAGTTGATGTCTTTGTCAATTGAGTCGTAAGGCAAACGGTATTCGGGAATTCCATAACGCATCATACCACCGGCCTGTGCCAGTTTTTCAAATATCTCGACTTCGTAACCCATTTTAGCAAGGTAGTGTGCAGCCGACAAACCCGCTGGACCGGAGCCGATAATGGCTATTTTCTTTCCGTTTTTCTGAATAAAATCGGTTTCGAGAATGGTTTTGTATTTCTCCGATGGGTTCTGGTCGGCAATATACCGTTTCAGCCAGCGGATGGAAATCGCTTCGCCGCGATGGCCGATTGAACAAACTGTTTCGCATTTGTGTGTACAAATACGTCCGCAGATTTCGGGCAGCGGATTGGTATCGTATAAAATGCGCAACCCTTCTTCAAGGTTGTTGTTTCTGATTGCTTTTATGTACTGCGGAATTCCCATGTGAGCCGGACAGGTGGCTGTACAAATGCCGCATTCAACACAGCGGTCGGCTTCTTTTTCGGCCTGTTCTTTTGAGTACCCCTGAATAATTTCGATAAACGATTTATCCCGTTCTTCAGGATGAAGTTCTTCCATTTTAACCCGTTCGAGCTGGTAAAATTCGTAACCGTTGCCGGGTTTCTTCCAGCCCAGTTCGTTGTTGTCCCAGGGTTTGTTGTCGATGCCCGGAATATATCTGAAATTATCAGAATCGGTATCCACCCATTTATATTCGTTCGACAGCGTGAGTGAACCTGTGGTACAAACATCGACACACAAAGCACACCAGCAGCAACGTCCGTAATCTACTTTTGGCCGCAGTCCGCTGTCGCCGTTTTTGGCATCGAACCCGGCAATAGCAACCATATCGATGGCTTCGTTTTCACATATCGATTCGCAGGTGCCGCAACCGATACACGATTTTACATCGTTTTTATGAAAACCACGATAACGGGGTGCGCCGGGCCGTTCGTTCAGCGGGTCTTTGATTGACACCGGTTCTTTAAACACGTTTTTCCACGCGGTGAACGGCATCAGAATATCTTTCAGAGAGCTCATCTTCTTCGATTTATTAGTTATTAATCGTTATTTATTATTGATTTTTTGTTCCGAATTTCTTCGGTACTGTTGTTTTGTTTTGCGTTTTCAGTCATTTTCTCCGACATCTTTGCTAAATTTTTCAATAGAAATTAATCAATAATAAATCATAAATGTGTCAGCGTTCAATTTCCGGCGGGCAGGTTTGCAATGAAACCATAATACTTGCCACGTCGGCAATGTTGGCACCTATCAGCATATGTTCGAGCAGCGAAACCGCATGGGTGTAACTTGGCCCGCGCAGGTTTATGCGCCGCGGATATTCAGTTCCGTCAGCAACCACATAAAACCCGTATTCGCCGCGCGATGATTCTGAGCGCACATAAGTTTCGCCCTTCGGAATTTTCCAATGCAAAACGTTGGGTGTTTGGGCCCTGATAATCCCATCGTCGGGCATTTTATCGAGAATCTGTTGGATTAAATCGACCGTCATTTTCAGGTCGTGCCAGCGGATTCGCGAACGTGTGTAAATGTCCGATTCGGTTGCTGTCTGCGGGTCGAACTCAAGTTCATTGTATTTCAGGTAAGGATAATCTTTTCTGACATCGCGTTTAAAACCTGCCGCTCTTGCATTGGGGCCAACAATTCCATAACTGTCAACCCAGGTTGGGTCGATATAGCCCACGCCGATGGTACGTTTTTTAAACACGGCATTGCTGAACATCAGGTTGTCGATATTCACAATAAATTCATCAATTTCTTTCAACGTGGATTTTAACCGTTTTTTAAATCCTTCGGGTAAAAGACCGCGGACACCGCCCGGAATAATATACATATGGTAAACGCGCCCGCCGGTCAGTTCCTCAAAACGGTCGAGAATCAAATCGCGCAGGTAAACGCCCCATTGAACGCCTATTCCGAGACCTGTTGTTCCGCCCTGCCCGGGAACCACGCGCAGCAACGATTGTAAACGTGCCATTTCCAATACCAGTGTTCGCAACCATTGCGCCACTTCAGGAACCTCAATTCCGCTCAATTCTTCAACGCTGGCAGCCAGGTTATATTCGTTGTAGTCGGGTTCGGCAACACACAAACGGATGCAGGTTGGGAAAACCTGGATGTATTTACGGCGTTCGAAAAGTTTCTCGAACCCGCGGTGCAGGTAACCCACGTGCGTTTTTGCCTCCACAATTTCGTCGCCGCTGATGGTGAGTTCAATCGACATGTTTCCGGTAACACCGGGGTGATTGGGACCCTGCCAAAGCTTAACCAACTTGTGCGCGGTTTTGTCAATCACCAGATTACCGTCAACTCCGGTTTCGGGGTATTTGCTGCGGTCGTAACCTATGTTGAGCCAATGTTTATTCATTGGGATATAATTTAATTTTCATATGTTGAGCCGGGTCGTTCGTCCCTCTTCCGGGGCGGGGGAAGTACGTTTCTTCGGAATATTTTTTTGTATCGAAATCGCGGCGCATGGGCGGGATGTTGTCCCAACCTTCTAACAGAAATGATTCGTTTACGCGCGGGCTTCCCGGAAAATTAATACCAAACATCTCCTTTAATTCGCGCTGGTAGGTTGCAACCTGGTTCCACAAATGGTGGGCGGAATACATTTCGGCATTTTCGCGGAGAATTTTAATGCGGATGGCTAAATCAATTTTTTTTGTGGGATTATTAAGGATGTAGGTAAGCTGAAAAATCCCATCTTCAATCCAGTCAACAGCAGTCATCAGCACAAAATGGCTGAATCCTTCGGTATCGCGCAGGTACGAAAGCATTTGCATAACACTTTCCTTGTCAACACTTACAAAAGCCAGGTTTTTGCGCTGGTATTCAATTTCGGTGATGTTGAACCTGAAACTTAAATCTTTGATAAACTTTTTCATACACTACCAGTTATAATCGGGCATATTCCAGTCCCTGATAATTTTCTTCTGATTGGCTTTGTACCAGTCGAGGTTTTCGATGTATTCGTTTGCTTTTTCGGCTTTGCCGGCTTTTATTAACTCCTTTAGTTTCATAAAACCTGCCAGTAATGCTTCGGGGCGGGGCATACAACCGGCAATGTAAACATCAACCGGCAAATAATGGTCGAGGCGGTTGATGGTGTTGTAGCTGTCCCAGTACATACCGCCGTTGATGGTGCAACTGCCCAGCGCAATCACATATTTAGGGCTTTGCATCTGCTCGTAGCTGCGGATTACGCGTTTCAGCGTTTTTACCGAGAGGTAGCCCGAAATGATAAAAGCGTTCGACTGGCGCGGTGTTGCACGCATTTGAACACCATACCTGAAAGCATCGAAACGCGGTGTTACCAGCGGTGGAATTTCAATACTTCCGCAACCGGTTCCAAAACCCAACACCCAAATCGATTCGGCACGGGCCCAGTTCAGAAACTTTTCAATTACTTTTATTTTGAAAGGTTCATTTATCTGCGGACGCGCGTCGCAGAAATAATCCTGCAAAGGGTCAATTTCGATAATGCTGCCATCGGGCGCAATAACTTCACGCTTTTTGTTTTCCTCGTGAAGGAATTTATCATGAATATCAGTCTCTTTCATTTTAAGCTTAATTTTCTTAAATCATTACAATTATTGCGATAATCCCAAGCGCCAGCGGTATTTTCAGGAACCAGCGAACGGACTGCTCAATCCGGAACCGCGGAAAAACCACTCCCACAAAAACGCTCCAGAAATAAATCAGGAAAGTTTTCAGAATAAGTTCGAACCAGTTGGTTGCGCCACCAAAAAACAGGTTCATAAACAGCGCTGCCTCAACCACGTGTAAAATGGCGGCGTTGGTCCGCAAAACACCCAGAAAGGTTGCATGATATTCGGTTGGCGGGCCAATCGGAATTTCGTTGGGCGCTTTTACCAGGTTGAATGGCGAGTGGCCGAATGCACCCAGCAGCGATAACATGGCTGCCGCGGTTGCAAAAGGGTTGGTGAGCATGGTCCAGTTGGCAATTCCACCTTGCTGGGCAGCTACTATTTCTGCAATTGAAAGTGTATTGTATTGAATTGCCAGCGAAATTACAGCCAGCGTCATCGGCACTTCGATGGTTGTAAACTGCGATAAACCGCGGCTGATACCAATTGCCGAATTGGGGTGTCCACCTTCGCCGGCGCCAAGCGCCATCCCGAGCATTCCAAAAAACTGGAAATAGAGGATTAAAACTAAATCGCCCGAAAACGAGAAATTGCTCCAATGCTCGGACCCGAAAATGAGTGGCAGAAAAAGGAAGATACCCACGCCGCCCGACAGCCTGAAAACAGGACCGAGATAAAACATCACCCCGTGTGTAATCTGCGAACGGATGGCATAATTTTTTATTAAATCGATATATGGCTGATAAAGCGGAATGCCATATCGTTTTCCCACGCGGGCCACAATTTTACGCATGATTCCGCTCATTATCAGCCCCCAGTTGAGGACGATAAACAAACCCAAAAGGGTCCAAAGTATTTTACTAACCGTAAATTCCATTTAAATAGTGCTTAAATAAATGATAAAAACAACCACAGTATAAATTACCACGTGAATGGCGTAACTCTGTCCGTTTCCGCTGTAGATGCGGCGTATAAAATTTCCAGCCGATTCGAAGAAATTGGTGGCATAACTCCAGAATGCTGTAATTCCGGGGGCTACCAAAAATCCCAGCGCTTTGTTGTATCCGGCATAAATATTATGCGAAAGATGAGTCAGTTCAGGACGTTCGGGGCGCTCGGCCGAATAAACCATGTTAAATTGTTTTACCGGCTGTGCCTTGCGGCTCATAAACCACAACCAACCGAAAAGAATAACAAACATGATTCCGATTACCATAAAGATGGTGGTTGCATCCCAGTAGCCGAGTTTACTCAGGGCAGTTGTACCGTTCCAGGTAAGCTGTTCGGCTGGGAATATGTTTGAAAGGGTTGCCCCCAGCGGTTTCAGAATGATATCGGGCCGGGCCGAGAATACCATCACACCAATAATCAGAATATATTGCGGCAACAGAAACCAGAACGAAACCTCTGTAACATTGCGATGATTGTCTTTTAACTGACCGAGAAAGATGGAATAAATAAGTTTGAAACAGTACAAAAAGGCAATGGTTCCGGCAAAGAAAACAATGGCTCCCTGGAAATACCAGCCTTTCAGGATTACTGCGTTGTAGAAAAGCCATTTGCCGCCAAAACCCGAAAGCGGCGGGATGCCTGCCAGCGTGATAATACCGATTAAAACCGCGATAAACGAGAATGGCATTTTTTTGATAAGTCCGCCCATTTCGTACATATTGTGGGTTTTCAGTTTCAGCACAATTGCGCCAATGGCAAGGAAAAGAATGGCTTTAAACATAAAATGGTTGATGGTGTACGTAAATCCGGTTAACCAACCCATGTGCGACATCATCGAAAAAGCGAACAGAATGTAACCGAGTTGCCCGATGCTGGAATAAGCAAGCAAACGTTTAGCGTCTTCCTGGAAAATAGCGCCCAGATTACCCACTAACGCGGTTAATGCGCCAATCCAGCCCAGTGTGTAGAACAGCCACTGGTAATTGTTTTGTTCACCGCCCGCAGCCAGCATTATTAAAATTAAGCCGAAAACACCGGCTTTCAGTAAAATGGCCGAAACCATGGGCGATACGTCTGATTCGGCTTCGCCATGTGCCCCGGGTAACCAGATGTGTAACCCAAGCGAAGCGGTTTTGGTCATAAAACCAACTGCAAGCAAAGCCATTGCAATACCCGGGTAATATTTTATCTGCGACAATAATTCGAGCCCGATTCCTGTATTTCCCATCGAAACCAAACCGAAAGCCAACAAAATAAGGTAAGCGCCGCCCACCGAAAATAACATGTAACTAAAGGCGTGTATCATCGATTTTTTACCCCTGATAATCAGGAAATAAGAGCCGATTGTCATGATTTCCCAGGCGAAAAAGAACTGAAGCAGGTTTTCGGCTTCTATCAGTTGCGCCAAACCGCCAAACATGAGCATTGCCGATGGGTAAAAACCTTCGCGTTTGCCTTTCATATAAAACCCGGGAATGAGGGTCAGAATTCCCCCAACCAGGAATATTACAATGAATATAATTTTTAAAGTACCGGCATCGGGAAACAACAGGTAGGCAAACCATGCGGTTGCCGAAATTGAAATAATATTTTTTATATAGGCCGGCAGAAAATCGAGCAATAAAAGAACCGCCACAATGGCAAGCGGAATAAAATTGATGGTGTTTCCGTAGGGAATGGCCTGCGAAACAAAATAGCCGGCCCCATACAATCCAACACCAAACAGCAAAACCGGGATGAGTTTCACCCATTTTATTTTCAGCGTTGAAACCGGTTCGAGTTTAATAGCGTAACCTGCCCAGCGCAAAAGATAAACCACCTCGAAAAACGAACCCACCAGAATGGCAATTATCGCGGCAATGTTGCCTTGTGCCGATAATTCAAGAACCAATTGCCATTTTCCGAAAAACGATGGGAAAGGAGGGAACCCTGTAAGCGCCAGGATAAAACTGATAAAAAGAAACAGAAGAACAGGTTTTTTGCGCAAAGCCGACCAGCTTTTCAGTCCGCTCTTTTTTACAATTCCCGAAATCCAGAACAACCCTGCCTTTGCAAAATAATGGCTGATAAGCAATCCGAAAAAGATGATTTTAAAGTTGCTGTTTGCCTGTGGTATCAATCCCAGAACAGCCACCAGTAACCCGATTTGGCCAACCGATGAATAACCGAGCAAACGCCGCGCGTTATCCTGGTTCATCCCCAGCAGGTTCGACCCCACAAAAGTAACCAACCCGATGAGACTCAGATAGTAAAACAAAGTTTCGCTGGCAAGGCCTGAGAATTTGTAAAGTACATATAAATTGGCAGTGCCGATTACCGACGATAAAATGGCCGAAAATCCTGGGTGGGATGCCTGATAAACGTCGAGCGCCCAACCGTTGGCGGGGAATGGTTTTAGTTCAAGAATAACCGAAATCAGTATCAGAAAAACCGAAATCAGCGCGCCTTGTTTAAAAACCGGGTTTTCCTGAATAATCGTATCAATATTAAGCGAGCCTGTAAACCGGTAAATAAAAATAATGCCGATTAATAAAAGGCCTGCGATAACCCCCGAAGCCAGCATGTATTTAAAGCCTGCCGAAACAGCTTTTATTCCTTTCTGAAAAATAATAAGTCCGGCCGTTGCAATACTTCCTACTTCGAGGAAAACAAAAATGTTGAAAATATCGCGTGACAAAACAATTACGTTTAGGCTTATCAGCAGTATGAGATATACAACCTGTCCGCCTGTGCCAATTTTTTTGAGAACTGAATACATGTAAACCGCACCAAGCAATCCGGCAATATTTACCATCGAAGTGATAACCGCCTCATTCAACCCCATCAGTAAGTTGATGGAGAAGGGAGGCTGAAAACCTGCGGTGAAAACCTGCATCGGTCCGGTAAGCTGATTTGCCAGTGCGTACAGCCATTGCAGCGAAACAGCGGTGTTGAACAACAGTACTGCCATCAACAAGTAAAACGAAATGCGCTGCAGGTTTTTCCCGGGCATTCCCATGAAAAAGCCGGTTCCCAGCGAAACAGCGATAATGTATATCGGAGAAATTAAATCCATAGTTCAATGATTAATAATTTACCACTTCAGCGTTTTGTAATCACCAATGTTCAGCGACTTTTTGGCCTGGTACATTTTCAGGGCATAGGCCAGCATCAGCGCTGTTACTGCTAGACCAATCACAATTGCAGTTAAAACAAGCGCCTGTGGAATGGGGTCAACAATTTTTTGTGAAACATCAGTCAGACCAACAGCATTATCAAGAATTGGCGCAGTTTTGCCTTTTAAGTACCCGATGGTTACAATTAAAATGTGTGTTCCGGTATCGAAAAGCGAAAACCCCACAATAATTTTGATGATGTTTTTGTCTGAAAGAAGGCCGTATAACCCAATCAGCATCAGAACAAAAGATGTTATTAATGATATAATTTCAATTGCCATAATGATTTACATTTTTTCGTTTTGAACTGCCTGGAAGTTGGAAAGAATGTTCGACATTTCGGAACCAACTTTTAACCCGATAAGTGAGTAAATTACCGGAATTGCACCCGCGCTGAAAATATTGCCGAAGGTGCCGAGTGGTAAAAACCGGTTGTCGAGGAAACCACCGGCTAACAACAGCCCGAAAACACCCATCAAAACAAACCCTATTCCCGAAATTGATTCCACCGCATGTACTATCCGGTGATTTATTTCGAAAGCAGGATTGGCCATGAGCAGCATTATAAATGCAGTGGCTACAATCGAGCCTCCCTGAAAACCTCCGCCCGGTGTAAGGTGTCCGTTAATAAAAACATAAATACCCAGCACAATAATTATCGGCACAAGTACTTTCGAGGCGGTTACTATGATTTCGCTCGATTCGCGTTTGGCTGGTTCTTCGTTGTTGTGTTTTGTTTTTTTCAGGAAAAAGCCAATAACCGATGCCACCACAAAAAGAATGGTTACTTCGCCCAGTGTGTCGAACCCGCGGTAAGTAACCACAATTGAAGTTACCAAGTTGGGTGCGCCAACTTCGGCTGCGCCGTTTTCGGCATAGTAAGTAGCAAGCGGTGTAAGCGTTTCGCTGCTTCCGTAATTCAGAAACAGACTTGCAAAAATGGTTGCAAATGCAGCAACAAGAATCAGTATAAAGAAGTTGCGTATCATTTTACATTGCGTATTTTGTTCAACACATAAAAAAAGATGATGGTGGAAAGTCCGCTGCCAATGGCTGCTTCGGTCATGGCAACATCGGGAGCGGCCAATAAAAGGTACAAAACCGAGGCAAGTAAACTTACCACACCGGCTGCCAGCACCGAAATAGTCAGTTTTTTATGCATAATGGCAGTTACCGCCATGGCCACAATCAGAAGGCATAATACAATTACAATTATCAGGTTCATTCTGCTTCGGGTTTTTGAGCGTTATTTTCTGGTTGTTTTTCCCTGAATTCACTGAGTTTATCTACCACAGTGATATCGGCTTTCTTAACGCCGATGTAATGTGCTGCACGCGCCAGCATGTGCGACGATACCGGATTTGTAATCAAAATAAAAATGATTAACAGGAAAATTTTCCCGGCAATTTCAGTAAACATCAGCCCGATGCCAAAAAGCGAAAGAATGGTTCCTAAAGTAGAGGCTTTTGTACCTACTTGTATTCGTGTAAAAACGTCGGGCATTCGAATCAACCCGATGCTCCCTAATAAGAGGAAAACCGATCCGGCCAGCGTAATAAAAGCGCCGATTATTTTTAATGTTTCCATAATTATAAGCTTTTTTCGAGATAACGGGCTACGATAACCACACCGAGGAAACTCAGCAATCCGTAAATCAGGGCAACATCAATATAAATGGCCCTGCCCGAAGTGTAGGTTATCATTGCAATCATTGAAATTGAAATAATAGTCATGATATCGAAAGAGATAACCCTGTCGACCAGCGACCCCGCCCTGAAAAAGCGGTATAACGACAAAACCAGGCTCAGCAGCATGATTCCGCCGGCAATTTGTAAAATTGTATTAGCCATATATTACCTCCAGGTATTTTTCAAATGTTTGAACTATCATTTCTGTGTCTTTTTCAATATTTCCGCCCTGCACGTCAATCCAGTGAATAAACAGTCTGTCGTCGTTTATTTCAACGGTTAAAGTACCGGGTGTGAGTGTAATCGAATTGGCCAGAATCATGCGGCCGATTTTTGAATGCAGTTTTGTTTTTACCTCAACAAAACCCGGATTTATGGGTAGTTTGGGTGAAACAACACGACCAGCCACATCGAGATTCGACTTTACCAGTTCGCGCATAAAAACGAAAACATACAGAACTGAGTATAAAACGGCTTTAGGTGTAAGTCTGATTTCGGTGAAAACCTCACATGTACGGCAAAAAAGCAAACTCACCACAATGGCCACCAATCCGCCGGTTAGCAGAACTTCAGGTGTTAACTTGCCATTCAGAATAACCCAGATGGTAAACAACGTGATGGTTAAAATTAGAAATGATTTAATTCTCATATCTCTGTTTTGATTTCAGTTGGCTGCAAAGTTACCTGTAGGGAAATCCTTAATTGAATTAGAACCTATAAAGCACACCAACTTTTTCGTATAAATAGAACTACATATTCGGAAATACAGAATTGAGAATTGGTATATTTGCCAACGCTGTTTATTGAAGCGCATTGGAAAAAGATGAATAACATTACCGAAACCGTTGACGAAAAAAATTCATGCCTGTTTTGTCAGAACAAATCGTCGTGTTTTAAACAGCTTAACAACAAAGAGTTGGATTTAAGTAACGAGCATCGGGTACAACTGAATTTTAAACCCGGCGAAACTATATTTAAACAGGGTTCGTTTGCCAACCATGTTCATTTTGTAAAAAAGGGATTGGTGAAATTGTACATGGAAATCCCGAATTCGGAAAAAAACCTTGTGCTGAACATTCTTCCAAACGGTCATTTAATGGGATTACCATCGATTTACGGCAACAAAGTTTATACCTACACAGCAACTGCCATCGAAAATACAACCATTTGCATTATTGAGAATGAAACAATAAAAGCTTTGATTGAAAACAACGGAAAGTTTGCTGCCGAGGTAATAAAAACAATGAATTATTGCTCTAACTCCACTTTTGCACGTTTTATCAGTTTAACGCACAAACAGTTAAATGGACGGTTAGCCGATGCACTGATTTATCTTGCTGAAGATATTTACAAGTCGCACATTTTTAAACTGTCGCTTTCGCGCGCCGATTTAGGCGAACTCACGGGCATGTCGGCCATGAGCGTGGTGAAGGTAATCAAGGATTTCAAAGACAACAAAATCATCAAAAACGATGACGGCAACATTGAAATCGTCAATATGCCGTTGCTGAAACGAATCAGCGAGATTGGCTGAAATGAATGAATTCCGGATTTTATTTTTTTAATCGCAATTATATTATACGACACCTATTAACCGTTGTGCCTGTTATTTTTCAGGCTAACAGGTTATAAAAATCAGGAAATCCCGTAATAAAATCTGCATTTAATTTGATACGTTGAATTTGTTTGGATTGAACAAAAATTCAAAACAGATTTGATAGAATGGTTAAAAATAATAGTTTGCAAGTATGTTAATATTTATTTATTTGTACTTTTGTATTTATAATCATAAGTTCAATTCGTAATTTTTGAAACCTAATTTTATGGAGTATGCATTCAACTAAAAAATCAGGCAAAAGCTTTCTGAACCAGCTCATTTTGTTTATTGCAATAGCTATACCATGGTTAATCGGGGCTATTTATATAAATAAAACAAAAAGCGCAGCGAAGTCCGATTCAATTACGGTAGTCAATTTTCAACGCGACAAGGCGCCCAAAGCAGACCATTCGAAATATGCTGTTTTACAGCAGGATTTTAAATCACCCGAAGGTGTTACTGCGGCCTGTTTGTCGTGTCACAACTACACGGCTGGCGATATAATGAAAACGGCCCATTGGAACTGGGATCGCGATTATGTAACCGAAACCGGCGACACTATTAAGCTGGGGAAAAAGAACATTCTCAATAACTTCTGCATCGGAATACCCTCGAACGAACCGCGTTGTACAAGTTGCCATATTGGCTATGGCTGGAAAAACAATCAATTCGATTTTAAAGATGAAAACCGGGTGGATTGTCTTATTTGTCACGACAAAACCGGTACATATAAAAAATTTCCTTCGGGCGCCGGTTACCCGGTAACCGAAGAGACAGTATCCGATGGAGTAACTTATTTTCCGCCAGATTATCAATATATTGCAGCAAATGTGGGCACGCCTGGTAAAGACAATTGTGGAGCTTGCCATTTTACCGGTGGTGGTGGAAACAATGTAAAACATGGCGACATTGCCAACGAAATGAAACAGGTAACCCGCGAAGTTGATGTTCATATGGGCGTTGACGGCGCCAACATGGATTGTGTTGATTGCCACAAAACACACCGGCACAATATTTCAGGAAATTTGTACTCCATTGCTTCAACCGATACCAACCGTGTGAGTTGCAGCATGTGTCATACCGAAATCCCTCATAAAAACAACATTCTGAATGTTCATTCAAAAAAAGTAGCCTGTCAAACCTGTCACATTCCCCAGTTTGCAAAAGTGAGTGCAACCAAAATGTCGTGGGACTGGTCAACTGCCGGACAGTTTAAGGAAGACGGCAGTTATAAAATTGTAAAAGACAGCATGGGCAATGTAACTTACCATACCATGAAAGGGTCGTTTGTGTGGGAAAAGAATGTTTCTCCTGAATATCAATGGTTTAACGGTCGAGCTAAACATTATGTAATTGGCGATAAAATCGATACTTCCGAAGTTGTAAGTCTGAACGGCCTTGAAGGCAGATATGCCGATAACCGGTCGAAAATTGTTCCTGTAAAGGTGCACCTCGCAAAACAGATTTATGACTCCGAAAATAATTACCTCATCAATCCTCACTTGTTTGGTAAGGACAGCACAGCTTACTGGAAAAATTACGATTGGAAAAAGGCAGCTCAAACCGGAATGGACAGTGTTGGTTTGCCTTTCAGCGGCAAATACGGTTTTGCTGAAACCGAAATGTCATGGCCGGTAAACCACATGGTTGCACCTATGAGCGAATCGTTGCAATGTGCCGACTGTCATGGTGCAAACAGTAGAATTGCCGCTTTAAATGACTTTTACCTGATTGGCCGTGACCGCAGTAAAACATTGGATTATGCAGGTTTTGCACTTATCGTTTTTTCTGCTTTCGGGGTTTTTGTGCATGCGTTTATGCGTATTCTTGGAAAAAACAAAAAGTAATCTTCATCTTAATCATATAGTCTGAATGAAAAAGTCAACTTATATCTATCGCAGTTTCGAACGGTTCTGGCACTGGAGCCAGGCGTTGCTGATTTTCTTTCTCGCACTCACCGGTTTCGAAATGCATGGTTCGTTTAAAATTTTCGGGTTCGAAAATGTGGTTCGCTGGCACAATCTGGCTGCTTGGGCATTTCTGGTTTTAATTGTATTTGCCGTTTTCTGGCACTTTGTAACAGGTGAATGGAAGCAATATATTCCAACAACAAAATTTATCAAAGCGCAGGTAGATTACTATCTCACCGGAATTTTTCGCGGAGCGCCACACCCGACACACAAAACGGTGTACAACAAATTCAACCCGTTACAACGTCTTATTTATCTGGGGTTGAAACTACTGGTTATTCCTGTTCAGGTAATTACCGGAATTATTTACATGACCTATATTTACCCAAACGAATCCCTGCATGTTGAAGGACTTGGTAACATCGCAATTCTTCACACTTTTGGGGCATTTTTACTATTGGCTTTTGTAATTGCCCATGTTTATCTTACAACAACAGGCGATACACCGGCTTCGGCAATCAAAGCAATGATTACTGGTTGGGAAGAAATCGATGTTGATGAAAACGAAGAACGACTTAAAAATCTGCATAAGGCAGTCGATAAAAGCGTTGCAGGTTATTATCGATTGGGTGCAAATGGGTTTATTGAAGATGTGAATGATGCCTGGCTGGGCATGTATAAATGCAGCGACCGCTCAAAAGTAATCGGGCAGCATTATAATATTACCCGCGACGAAGCTGATTTAAGCAGTTTTACCAACCAGCTGAATCAAGTGATGAAAGGTGAAATTCTTACAGGTGTCACTGTCCGCCGCAAATGCATGGACGGAAGTTTCGGATACCACATCTTATCGGCCAACCCGGTATATACCGAAGGCATAATTTCAGGAGTTGAAGGTTTTATCATCAATATCGACCAGAAAGAAGAATCGCGCGAATATTTGTACAACGCAGTAAAAGATAGTGGGGCGGGATATTACAGGCTTAATAGCGATGGAATTATTGAAACGGTTAACGATGCCTGGTTGAAAATGTACAAATACGCTTCGGTTGCCGAAATTGCAGGCAAGCATTTTTCAATAACCCGTCCGGTTACCGAAATTGTGAAACTTGAAGAGACTTTTGCAAAAGTGATACAGGGCGAAATTATCAGTGGTGCGTTAGCTATCAGAATCTGCAAGGATGGAACCACAGGGAAACACATCCTTTCAGCAAATCCGGTTTACGAAGGCAACAAAATTATTGGAATGGAAGGCTTTATATTAGATATAAATGAGGAATTTGCCCTATAGCGAAATTGAACTCACTTAGCACTTTAAAGTTGTTTTATATGTGAAAAAAACAAACCCGGTCTCTGAATGGAACCGGGTTTTTCTATTATAAATAAATCGAGACAATATGAACACGGTATTTTATTTCGATAAAAAGAAAATGCCCGGGACACCCGGCATTCTTTCTGTATAATTAGGTTCTCTGCAGACCTGGGCAAATTTTTAAATGCAATTTCGTACATTAAACATCAATTTAAACCGCTTTTAATTTGGTGGAATAAACAAATTACAGGATTAACTGGCGGTTATAAAACTGTATTTCATTTTTTCGCCTATTTTTGTGCCCATTCAAATTCTTTCAAAAATAATTATGGCACAGGAAGATATTTTCAAAAAGCTTGTAGCGCACTGCAAAGAGTATGGTTTTGTTTTTCAATCAAGCGAAATATACGACGGGTTAGGAGCTGTGTATGACTACGGACAAAATGGTGTTGAACTAAAAAACAACATAAAAAAATACTGGTGGGATAGCATGGTACTGCTCCACGAAAACGTGGTGGGTCTCGATTCAGCCATATTTATGCACCCTACCATTTGGAAAGCTTCTGGCCACGTTGATGCATTTAATGACCCTCTTATCGACAATAAAGATTCTAAAAAACGGTATCGTGCCGATGTGCTCATTGAAGAGCAACTGGCTAAGATTGAAGATAAAATCAACAAAGAAATTGAAAAAGCGGCTAAGCGATTTGGCGATGCTTTTAATGAACAACAATTCAGGGAAACCAATCTTCGGGTTCTCGAAAACCAGCAAAAATGGGATGCCCTGCACAATCGCTTTGCGAAAGCACTGAATGATGGAAATCTTGATGAATTAAGGCAGATTATTGTTGATGAAGAAATTGTATGTCCTATTTCAGGCACACGCAACTGGACTGAAGTACGCCAGTTTAACCTGATGTTCTCGACTGAAATGGGCTCTACTGCCGATGGAGCACAAAAGATTTACCTGCGTCCCGAAACTGCGCAGGGTATTTTTGTGAACTACCTTAATGTCCAGAAAACCGGACGAATGAAAATTCCGTTTGGAATTGCTCAAATCGGCAAAGCCTTCCGAAACGAAATTGTTGCCCGTCAGTTTATTTTCCGCATGCGTGAATTCGAACAAATGGAGATGCAGTTTTTTGTTAAACCAGGTACGGAACTCGACTGGTTCGAAAAGTGGAAAACTACCCGTATGAACTGGCATCAGGCACTTGGTTTTGGCGCCGAAAATTATCGTTTCCACGTTCACGAAAAGTTGGCACATTATGCCAATGCCGCTGTTGATGTGGAGTACAAATTTCCTTTCGGCTTTAAGGAAGTGGAAGGCATTCACTCACGAACCGATTTCGACCTTTCGCAGCATGAAAAATACTCGGGGAAGAAAATCCGCTATTTCGATCCGGAGTTAAACGATTCATTTGTGCCGTTCGTGGTTGAAACTTCCATTGGTGTCGATCGCATGTTTTTGCAGGTGCTGTCGGCAGCTTACTGCGAAGAGCAACTCGAAAATGACATGCGAGTTGTTTTGAAAATTCCACCAATGCTTGCACCCGTAAAACTTGCAGTTTTACCACTGGTAAAAAAGGACGGTCTGCCTGAAATTGCACGCCAAATTATCGACGATCTGAAATTTGAGTTTAATTGTCAATACGATGAAAAAGACTCAATTGGCAAACGTTATCGGAGGCAGGATGCAATCGGCACACCATTTTGCGTAACTGTTGATAACCAGACTCCGGAAGATAACTCGGTAACAATTCGTTATCGCGACACGATGACACAGGAACGCGTGAGTATCAGTGAGCTTAGTGGGATAATTGGCAAACAGGTAAGTTATAAAAATTTATTTGCGAAGATTTAATTGCTTCTCTATAGATTCAATACATTTGAAATATCAGAAGAACCTGGTAAATATTAAGTTCTGAAGGAATCAGAAACCTGAACTCAATATTTATCAGGTTTTCTTTTTGATTTTAAGTTTCTGGCCAATTTGTAATCCACGATCGCTTGAAATTCCATTAATCGACATTAAATCAGTTGTATTCATCCCAAACTGCGTGGCAATTACATTGGGCGTATCGCCTCTTTTTACAGTATAATATTCAAAATCTGTAATATTATCTGATTGTACATCTCTATTTATTTTGGGTTCAGTACCTGTTGTTTCTGTTTTGGCCACAGTGTTTTCATGCTTTTGTTTGTCTTTTTCAGGAACATAAATGGCAAGTTTCTGCCCTGCTCTAATAAAATTTTTTCTGATGTTATTCCAATATACCAAATCAGCCTGACGAATTCCATATTTCTTGACAATACCGCCAACCGTATCGCCCGACCTGACAGTATAAACGATTTTTGATTTGCCTTTTACATCATCGGGTACAAAATATCCTGAGTTCTTTTCAACAGGTCCTGACAGCGCATTGTTAGGGAAGTATTTATTCCGTTCCCAGGCATAAACAGATGTATCACAGTCGATAAATTCATTGACCTTCACGTATGGTAATACCAATGGATATTGTTTTTCAGTTGTAGCAGGAATCACACCTCTCCGGTACGCCGGATTAAGCGATCGCACATACTCCGGGTCAATTCCAAGCACTGTTGATACCTGGTCAAAATGTAGATATTTGCTTATCATCACGGTATCAACGGTGGTTGGCATAGCGGGAACCCGCGGAATAAGGTTGTGTTCACTATAATAGTTCATCACGTAGGTTGCAGCAACAAAAAGTGGAACATAACCTCTCGTTTCGCGTGGAAGAAAGGAATAAATTTCCCAATAATTGGTTTTTCCGCCAGCTCTTCTGATGGCTTTATCAACATTTCCTGGCCCACAATTGTAGGCTGCTATTGCAAGATTCCAGTCGTTATAAATTCCAAAAAGTTTTTTCAGGTAAACCACTGCAGCTTCTGTCGATTTTACCGGATCGCGGCGTTCGTCAACAAAACTCGAAATTTCAATATTTAGCATTTTTGCAGTTCCATACATAAACTGCCATAACCCAACTGCTCCGGCATGAGAAACTGCGCGCGGATCGAGTGCCGATTCAATGATTGCCAGGTATTTTAATTCGAGTGGGAGATTATATTTATCCAGCATCTCCTCAAACATTGGGAAATAAAAATCCGACAAACCTAACATTCGTTCCACCTGATCGCGTTTGCGCTCTGTGTACATTTTTATGAAGCCTTGTACAACCGGATTAAATGATAATTCAACTACCTGTTGTGTTTTTTGTAAGCGTTGTACATAAATTGAATCGGGAATATTTTTAGGATATTCGTCAACCAGATGAACTTCAAGCGTATCAAGACGAAATGCATTTTTTACGTCCCACGACTGACTGAAACTATCTAGCCGGGAGGTATAAATGCTCAGTTCATTTTCATCAATCGTAATTTCTTCCGGATTAACAGTGTCGGCAACTACCAGTTCCAAAGTATCATTCTGAAGTTCGGGCCGGGTGTAATTTTGTTGTGCAAAAGCGTTAAACACAGCCAATAACAATACGGTTAATATCAGTTGCTTTTCAGTCATTCTTCAAACTTAAAAATTAAAAGTGAAATTCAATCCATATATCAATTCTTTTCTGTAAGGCTGAACGGTTGGCTGCCAGTTCATGGAAAGTTCTTCACTAATATCAAAATCGAAAAAATGCGCATCAACACTTGCATCGATAATATTCAGCCCATAAAACAACACAATACTGATTATCAGCAAATCACGGTTACGCCTGAAGTATTCCTGCTGTTTGTAAAGTCCCGATTTAAAATTTTCGTATTCAGTAGGATCATCTAAATCATAATATTGAGATGCTTCAATATCGAGATAAGAATCTGTTTCAGGGATCGTATCGGTAAGATCGCGGTATGCAAATTTGTAGGTATTGTAATTTCTGTTGTTCCATCCGATAAAATACCCGATTGTTCCAAATCCTGCATAAACAATTGGAATTTTCCAGTATTTTTTGTTGTAAGCCTGTCCTAGACCGGGTAAAACAGCCGAGTAAATTGCAGCTCTTTTGGGCGAATGTACTTTTTCCAAGGGTTTTGTTTTTTCAAGCTGAAGCGAGTCAACAGCAGATTCCTGACTGTAAAGTTTTGCCGAAACAAAAATCAATACAGTAAAGACAACGATTTTATACACAGTTTGAATGCTGTTCACCTCGTAAAAAAATTTCTGCAAAAATAGAAGATAACTTTAGCCGACTGGCGTTTACTTCTGATTTTCAATTAATTTAACAATCCTTTCGAGGTCGGCAGCCGATTTAAATGGAATTACAATTTTGCCTTTCCCCTTGTCATTCATCGAAAAACCGACTTTTGAGCCCAACAAATGGTCGAGCTGCTTTTTTACATGTTGAAATTCCTTTGGAAATTTCTGTTTTGTATTACCTGTATCGGCAGGCAGCTCTTCGCTTAAATTGCGCACCATTTCTTCTACTTTGCGCACCGAAAGTCCGTTTTTTACAACCAGCCCGAATATGTGGGTCTGTGTTTCGGCATCATCAATATTAATGATAGCGCGTGCGTGCCCCATCGAAATCTGTTTGTCGATAATCCCTTTCTGAATCACGGCAGGCAATTTCAACAACCTTTGGTAATTAGCGATGGTCGAACGGTTTTTCCCGATACGTGTACTGAGTTCTTCCTGCGTAAACTCCAGTTCGTCGAGCAATCGTTGATAACTGAGTGCTATTTCAATTGCATTGAGATCTTCGCGCTGAATGTTTTCTACCAGTGCGAGTTCGAGCATTCCTTCGTCTTTTGCTTTTCTAATGTAGGCTGGAATTGAAGCAAGCCCGGCTATTTGCGAAGCCCTGAAACGCCGTTCACCTGCAATAATCTGGTATTTCTCATCTCCCACTTTTCTAACCGTAATTGGCTGAATCAAACCAATTTCGCGAATAGAAGCGGCCAGTTCGATTAAGGCTTCCTCGTCGAATTTTGTACGGGGTTGAAAAGGATTAGCTTCAATTTTACTCAGTTCAATTTCGTTGATACCTGCGCTGTGCTGCTGCATTTTATCTGCATCGTCAATCAGCGCACCTAACCCGCGCCCCAATACACTTCTTTTCACGGCTTTATAAATTAATTGATAACTAAATTATTTTCCTTGCCCAATTGGGTCATTTTGTTTCGCTGTAAAATTTCGCGGGCAAGGTTCATGTGGTTAATCGAACCTTTTGAACTTGCATCGTACAAAATAACAGGTTTACCATAACTCGGAGCTTCGCCCAGCTTGATATTACGCTGAATCACAGTTTCAAAAACCATATCCTGAAAATGATGTTTAACTTCTTCGTACACCTGGTTCGAGAGGTTGAGCCGGGCGTCGAACATGGTAAGCAAGAAGCCTTCAATTTCGAGGTTCTTGTTTAAACGGGTTTGAATGATTTTAATTGTATTCAGCAGTTTACCAAGTCCTTCGAGTGCAAAATACTCACACTGCACCGGAATAATTACCGAATCGGAGGCAGTAAGCGCGTTAACCGTAATTAATCCCAGCGATGGGGAACAATCGATAAATATAAAATCGTATTTTTCTTTCAGGTGCTCAATCGCATTCTTCATTACTTTTTCGCGATTGGGTAAATTCAATATCTCAATTTCAGCTCCAACCAAATCGATGTGAGATGGGATAATATCGAGGTTTTCGATTTCAGTTTTCATTATCACTTTATCGGCTTCCACCTCATCAACAATACATTCATAAATACTCGACTGAATGTTTTCCAAATCGAAACCAAGACCTGACGTTGCATTGGCCTGTGGATCAGCATCAATTATGAGTACTTTTTGTTCTAAAACGGCCAGACTGGCAGCCAGATTAATTGTTGTTGTGGTTTTTCCCACGCCGCCTTTCTGGTTGGCTATCGAAATTATTTTTCCCATAAGTAATTATATTTTTTTGAATGGTTCCAAATTTAATCATTTCATGGAAACCTGTTTGCTAATTTTCTTCACAGCCGTTTCTTCGGTTAATAATTCGCTGAAAATAAGCCGGAACTTATCTGTTTATAATGTTAACATTTCGCTTTTCAGTTGTTCCATGTTTACAGGCGCCACACCGGGAATTTCGCATACCAATCCACCGGCCAGGTTGGCCGTAACCGCCATAACATGTGCACTTAGACCGGCAGCCAGCGACAAAGCCGCTACACTGATAACCGTATCTCCGGCTCCTGATACATCGGCAATCTGACGAAGATTAGCCGGAAAATGTTCTCCGTTTTCCCCGTAACTTACATATACTCCCTGCTCTGATAGGGTTACAAAAACAACATCCATATTCCTTTCGTGCCTGATTTTTAACGATTTATTGCCAATAGCTTCGAAATCAGAATGTGTGCATTGAACTCCTGCACCTTCGGTAAACTCCTTAAAATTTGGTTTAAACAACGTAATATTATTATACATCCCGAAATTACTTCGTTTCGGATCTACAGCCGTCAGAATTTTGTTTTGTAGTGCAATTGCATTTATCCTTTCAAAAAGCGATGGTGTAATTACTCCTTTGTCGTAATCCGCAAAAATAATCAGGTCAATTTTTTTTTCACTGATCAGCTTTTCTAATGCCTGCACAATTTTGTCTTCCAACCCGGGATTGATATCTTCTAACGACTCTTCATCAACCCGGACAATATGCTGTCCTTTGCTGATGATGCGGTTTTTAACCGTTGTAACCCTGCTGCTGTCGACAAAAATTCCTTCGGTTGAAATTCCTTCGCGCGATAAAATTTTCAGAAATTTTCTTCCTTTGTCATCGTCGCCAATCACCGAAAATAAAAACGGTGTGGCTCCCAGCATTTTCAGGTTCAACGATACATTTCCAGCACCACCCAATCGACTTTCGCGGTTTACCACCGAAACTACCGGAACCGGCACTTCCGGCGACATTCGTTCCACCTTACCCCACAGGTAAGTGTCGATCATGGCATCGCCGATTACCACAGCCTGCATCTGGCTGAATTGCCCAAAAATCTTATTTATTGTTGATTTTTCCACCCTTTTTATACGCGTTGCAAAACTATAAAAATAAACGGCAAAATCTATATTTACCTCAGTTCTGCTAACCTGGGTTTACTGCGGATCAACATCAACATTGAATATACAGTTGCTGTTCAGCGGCATTTGTCGTGTTAAACCAATGGCTTTGGTGAGATACATTTTTACCTGAGCGGTGTTTTGTTTGCGGTCGAATTTCAGCCATATTTCCTTATTATACCAGTTTTTAATACGGCTTATCAACGGATATTCGGGTCCCAAAACAAGTATCGATTTATTTTTTCTGAGCAATTCAGCAAGTTCAGCAGCAGCGCGGTCAACTGTTTCTGTGGTTTTGTGCTTTACCACCACTTTAATAAGCCTGTAAAATGGGGGATACCTGAACATTTCGCGCTCGGCAAACTGAATTTTGGCGAGTTCGCTGTATTCACGGTTCTTAATCAGATTGAATAACGGATGTTCCGGGTGCGAGGTTTGTATCACCACTTTCCCTTGTTTATTTTTGCGACCCGCCCGCCCACTTACCTGTGAAATCAACTGGTAAGCTCGTTCATATGCCCTGAAATCGGGAAAATTAATCAGGTTGTCAGCGTTCAAAATTCCAACCAGTCCAACATGTTCAAAATCCAGACCCTTTGCAACCATTTGAGTACCTACCAGAATATCGGTTTTGCGGGTTTCGAGATTATGAATTATTTTCTCAAAAGCATTTTTGTTTTGTGTCGAGTCAGCATCCATTCTTGTAATACGGGCGCTTTTAAAAAGCTGCTTTAATTCATCCTCAACTTTTTCGGTTCCGAACCCTCGTGTTTTTAGTTCGGGCGAACCACAACTCTCACATCGGTCGGTTAATCGTTTAGTGTATCCGCAATAGTGGCAAACCAAATTGTTTTTCAGTTTGTGATAGGTAAGACTTACATCGCAATTCACACATTTCGGGATTTCGCCACAGGCAAAACACTCGACAAAAGGCGAATAGCCACGCCGGTTTTGTAAAAGAATAACCTGTTCGCCAATTTCCAAAGCTTTTGAGATTCCCGAGTACAGCTCAGGAGTAAGCATGGCATGCATCTGTTTGCGTTTGGCGGCGCGTTTCACATCGGCAGTTTCAATTTGTGGAAGCGCAATATCGGCATGCATTTTAAACAGGTTTACCAATGCATATTTACCGGTGATTGCGTTGTAGTAACTCTCTAACGATGGTGTTGCTGAGCCGAGCAAAACCTGCGCTTTGTGATGACTGGCAAGCACAACCGCCATATCGCGGGCGTTGTAGCGCGGTGCCGGATCGTATTGTTTAAAGGAGGTTTCATGTTCTTCATCAACAACCACAATCCCGAGTTTTGCAAACGGCAAAAACAAAGCCGACCTCGCCCCTAAAATTACTTGGTATCCTTTTCCGCTGCCGGGCTCAAATTGCAGCACTTTTTCCCATATTTCAACCCGCTCGGCACTATTAAGTTTTGAATGATAAACTCCGGTCTTTTCGCCAAAAACACTTTTTAGCCGTTTGATGATTTGTGGCGTGAGCGCAATTTCGGGAACCAGGTACAACGCCTGTCTGCCCGATTTTATAATTTCGTCGATTAAATGAATATAAATTTCGGTTTTACCGCTGGCTGTAATTCCGTGAATCAGCGCTACCTGCCGTTGAGCAAAAGCTGCTTTTATCTGTTTCAGCGCTTCTTCCTGGTGTCTGTTTAACAGGTTTAGGTCTGCCTGCTCTGCTTTTTCGAACTCAATCCGCGAAACACTTTTTTCGAACCTCACCAGCAGTTTTTTTTTCACCAGTTCTTGTACTTGAGCTGAAGTAAAATGAGAACCTGCCAATAAATCTTTTTGCTGAATTTCCCTTGTATTATTTGCCTCAAAAAAATTTGTTTTGTGTAAAAAATGATACAATAAAGCTTGTTGTTTAGGGGCTTTTTTGATTTCGTTAAGCTTTTGGTTCAGTGCATCTTCATTCAGAATTTCGGGATGAAGTGAAATGTACGATTCGGTTTTTGGCTTGTATTTCTCATCCACCTTTTCATCAACAAACACAAGGTTTTTGGAGAGAAGCGATTTAAGTGCGGCATACGAGAAATCTTTGCCAAGTTTTTTCTGAAGGTCATCGAGCAGCAAGTGGTTTGCTTCCACCTGTTTTAAAATCATGGTTTCTTTATCCGACAGAAAATCTTCCGGTTCGGCTCCTGTACTGAAAATTTCAGATTTGCTTTCGAGTTTCAAACCCGTGGGAATGGCCGCCCTGAAAACATCGCCTAAAGTTGAGCAATAATATGTGGCAATAAATTTCCAGAGTTCGAGATTAATTTCAGCAACCACCGGTTCTTCGTCGAGTAGCTGCTGAATATCTTTGACCTCAATATTATCGGGTTTATTTTCAGTAACCGACAAAACCAATGCTGCATACAGCTTCTTTTGCCCAAACTGAACCACAACCCTTTGTCCGGGTTTAATGGCAGAATGCCATTTTTCGGGAATCCTGTAAGTGAAGGAATCGTGCAGCGAAAGCGGTAAAATTACCTGGGTAAAAAGTTCCGGCATTGACAATGATTAAACTTGAATCAAAAGTAATCCAAAATAAAATGATTTGAATATTATGGGTGAGGCGATTTGCAACCGCCAAAGAATAATCGCGGCTAATCCCGAATTTTTCGGGACGCGACACCCTATAAAACCTCGTTAAAATTGGTGTTTACCCACCCGGCAAACTCTTCCATCAGCCAGACCGGAGTGGAAGTTGCACCGCAAATTCCAACAGATTTTGCACCCGAAAACCATTCCTCATTCAGTTCAGCGATGTCGGCAACAATGTATGTCTGTGGATTTTCTTCCTTGCAAATGGTGTATAAATACAAGCCATTAGAACTTTTTTTGCCCGAAACAAACAAAACAACGTCAAACTTTCTGGCGAATTCGCGCAAATGTGGAACGCGGTTCGATACCTGCCGGCAAATGGTGTCTTTAATTTCGAGCGCCACTCCGGGAGCTATTGAAGCTTTCACTTTATCGGCTATCGCATGAAAATCTTCCACTCTTTTTGTGGTTTGCGAATACAGCGAAACCGGCCGGCTCATATCAATTTTATCCGTTTCGGCAATGCTCTCGATAACAATGGCGTTGTGATTGGTTTGTCCGTTCAGACCTTCAATTTCGGCATGACCTTTTTTGCCATAAATCACAATCTGACCGCTTTCGCTGGCGTGTGACTCGTATGATTTTTTAACCCTTTCCTGAAGGGTAATCACCACAGGACAAGTGGCATCGATGAGTTCGATGTTGTTTTGCCGGGCAAACTCATAAGTTTCGGGCGGTTCGCCATGAGCGCGAATTAATACTTTGCAATTTTTCAGTTTGAAAAATTCTTCCTTAGAAATCGATTTCAACCCCATCTTTTCGAGTCGTTCCACTTCTTTTCCGTTGTGCACAATATCGCCCAAACAGTAAAGATTTCCGGCTGTAGCCAACTCGGTTTCGGCCTCCCTGATGGCATTGATTACGCCAAAGCAAAACCCTGATTTTTTATCAATTTCAACAATCATTTTTTTCAGTAATTGCCTTTACTTTTTTAATTGCCCAGTCGAGTTGATCTTTGCGTGTGAGGTTGCTGTTGTCTAAAACAACTGCGTCATCAGCTTTCAGGAGCGGACTGGTTTCGCGGGTTGAATCGATTCTATCGCGTTCAATTACATTTTTCAATATTTCGTCGAAATCAACCTGTTGCCCTTTTCCCTGTAACTCGTCGAAGCGCCGTTTTGCCCTGATTTCGGGCGACGCTGTCATAAATATTTTCAGTTCGGCATCAGGGAAAACCACGGTTCCAATGTCGCGGCCATCCATTACAATGCCTTTGTTTTTGCCGTTTTCGCGTTGCTGTTTTACCATTTCAGCGCGTACCCCAGCAATTGTACTCACAGGGCTAACATTCTCTGAAACAGTGATTTGCCTGATTTCTTCCTCCACATTTTCACCGTTGAGGTAAGTTGTGTTCTTTCCGGTTTTTTCATCCCAAAGGAAAGTGATTTTAACCTGTTTCAGTGCTTCAATTAATTTCTTTTCGTCGGGAATTTTGTTGATGATGAGTCTGTTCCTGATGGCAAAAAGTGTTACAACACGGTACATTGCACCACTATCGATGTAAATGTATCCGAGCATTTTAGCAAGTTCTTTGGCTACTGTACTTTTCCCACACGACGAATGACCGTCGATGGCAATTATTATTTTTTTTGTCGTCATTTTTTTTGTCTGCATTGGGTCTTTCTCAATACTCAATACTAATCATCTAAAAAAGCAAAGATAACCGGATTTTTCAAATCGGACACTTTGGTCTTTTAACTGATTCGGGTTAAAACTTGTTATTAATATTCACTGTAAGCGAAAACAGGTTTGAAGAACCTGCAAGGTGGTATTGCGAAATGGCGTAATCGAGCCTGAAACGTTTGATTTTCAATCCAAACCCTGCTGAAAGGCCTACCATTGCAGCACGATCGTTAAATTTAAGTTCCTGCCGGCGCTGGTAATTGTAACCGGCACGGATAATGAAATTTTCGGAAGGCAGAATTTCGACTCCCCAAACCAGATGCCGCATAATTTGTTTGCCTAATTCTTCTTCGAGTTCATAGAAATCGCCCGGGTCACTCTCCTCGTTATCATCCAAGGTTGCATTCCCCAAATCCCAATGATTCAGGTATTGCATATTCAGCGACAAAAGAATTGGAGCATGTCGTAACCGCTGACTGATTCCGGCCTGCAGATTAAACGGAATTTTTTCGCGTTCGCCTGTGTCGTAATACGTTGTAATTTGCCCTCCGATATTGCGCGCCACCAGCGAAACGTTTGTAAACTTTCCTTTGCTGGCAAAGCTTAGACCCAAATCGGCAGCCAACCCAAACGACCGGTAACTTTCGAACGATGAAAGTACCGGTTTTAAAGTTGCGCCGTACCTGAGCCTTTTGTAGTTGTTTGAATATATAAAGTGGAAAGCATATTCTGCAGCTTTAAAAGTATTTCCGGTAAGTTCACCCAAATCAGTTGCTTCGTCAAATTTCCCGTAATTAATGTAATGAACTCCCAGTGCAAAATTGCCAATGCTGTCGAATGATTTTGAAAATGAAGCATAACCGTAATTTACATCGGCCAGGTAATTCACATAGTTTACAAGAATTTTATCTTCCATCGATTGATGGAGTGCAGCCGGGTTATGATACGGAAGATTTAAATCGGTGGAGTCGGCAATGGCAATCTGGTTGCCGCCCAATGCAGCAATCCTTGCAGAGTTGGTTAATTCAAGAAACTGGTAGGTGTTTTCGCCACCAATTTGTGCCTTTGCAGCAAAAACCGCAAAACAGAGAAATAGGAAAAGGATGTATTTTTGCCTCATTCGAAAAATCCGGTTTTCAGTATAACGGCAAATGTATTTAATTATTATAACCGGCCTGAATCT
>DYSZ01000001.1:0-23321 GCA_020726265.1 Draconibacterium orientale | reverse complement strand
ATTTCAAAAACCACGGGGCAGGTTTCGCAGTTTCTGTGCGATAACGGCAAAATCTGGTAAAAGCGTTTGCGGTCGGTATGCGGATATTCGCGGCAGGCTTTGGGGCGGCTTTCGTAAACCATGCAGTAATTGTCGGGCAACAGAAACGGGCAGGGATGTTCGCGAAAAACAAAATCATTATCCTCATCAGTCACCACGTATTTTTCAACGAAATCAGCCGGTTTCATTTTCAGATGTTTCGAAAGCGTGGCAATATCCCTATCTGTAAGCCGCGGACCAATGGTTTTACAGCAATTGGCACAATCGAGACAACTAAATCTTTTAAAAGCCTCTTCATGTAGTTCATGAACTACATCATCCAGATTTTTTGGTTGTCTGGCTTTCAGTTTTTTTACCCATGTAGCTGTGTCGGTAAAACTTTTCCGGGTTAACCGATTCAGTTCTTCGGGCGAGCGGTATTCAACCTTTTTCATCTCAGGGCATTTTACAAGTTGTGTTCTACCTCTGCAATTTCACGGTTGCCGGGTTTTCGCTTTATCTGTGCCAAAAACAAACCAGCCACAACAATCACAATTCCTGTAAATTTTTGAAGATTCAGGCTTTCGTTTAAAACAAAAAACGACAAACCAGCCACAAAAACCGGAATGAGATTGATAAACGAATTGGAACGGTTGACCCCGATTTGGCGAATACTCTGTGTAAAAAACACAAACGCCAACAGCGACGAAAAAACCGCTAACAAAACGATTGCCCTGAATGCCTCGGAATGAAATGGTCTCTGTAAGAAATCGTTAAAATCGGCAAAAAGCCAAACCGGCAGAAAATAAAAAATGCCGATGATATTCTGGTAAGCCACAATTGAAATTGTGTTGTATTTTGTTACAATCTTCCGAAGTACCAGCGAATATCCGATTGCAGAAAGAACCGCAATAAACTCAAGCCCGACTCCAAGTGGTGAGGCATCGAACTGAAACGAACCATTGAGTACCACCAGCGCCACGCCAAAAAACGAAAGCGAAAGCCCGGCC
This sequence comes from Draconibacterium orientale, assembly GCA_020726265.1. Classification (GTDB taxonomy): domain Bacteria; phylum Bacteroidota; class Bacteroidia; order Bacteroidales; family Prolixibacteraceae; genus Draconibacterium; species Draconibacterium orientale_A. Next base: position 22,293 of record DYSZ01000001.1, on the reverse strand, counting down.
ACATTCATCCATTTCAGTTTTTCCCTGAAAAAATACCAGGCAAACAAAGGTGAAATCAGCGGAATTGTGGCCACAATTACAGCAGCCACTGTTGACGAAACGTACAGCAACCCATAACTCTCGCCTAAAAAGTAAATAAATGGCTCGAACAAGGCCATCAGCAAAAACAGCCAAATGTCATTTCCGGTGGGTCTTTGCAGCCGTTTTAAAAACAAACCGATGATGGTAATTATCAGCGCCGAAAGGGTTAGTCTGAAAATCACAACGGTAATCGGGTTGTAACCCAGATACGCAATTTTAAACCAGATAAACGAAAAGCTCCAGAAAAATGCAGCACCCAACGCTGAGAAATAGGCCAGTAAATCTTTGTTCTTCATGAAAAAATTTTAGCGCTGCAAAATTAGTAAACCGTATCAACCAAAGGTTTAAAGCACGAAGAAATGTTCACAAAAGTTTCTGAAAGTAAAATGAATCGGTATTTTTGAATTTCAGTTTGAAATCAATTTAAAACCAAAACAAAAGTGATTATGAGAAATTTCAGTTTGAAAAACTTGCTGATTACAGGCCTGGCAGCTGTTGCGATACAGGGAATGGTATCGTGCACATCGGCACCAAAACAGCCAGCCGCCGAGGAAAAATCAGCCGAAAAATTTATCGGGCTGCAGTTGTGGTCGGTAAAAGACAGCATGAGTAATGTGGCCGGCACATTAGCAAGCGTTGGACAGATGGGTTACAAATTTGTGGAAACTGCAGGTTATGGCGATGGCAAAATTTATGGTCTCGACCCTGTTGAATTCAAGAATCTTTGCGAACAAAACGGACTTCTGTTTTTAGGTGCACATACAGGGCAGGATGTTCCAACACAGGAAAAATGGGCTGAAACCATGGAGTGGTGGGACACCTGTATTGCTGCTCACCAGGCTGCCGGAGTAAAATGGATTGTTCAACCCTGGATGGGTGCACCCGGATACGAGAGCCTCGAAGGTCTGAAAAACTATTGTAACTATTTTAATGCTGTTGGCGAGAAATGTAATGCTGCCGGCATTCGTTTCGGATACCACAACCATGATAAGGAATTTTCGACACTGCTCGAAGGCAACCCTGTTTACGATTGGATGCTTGAACTCACTGACTCTGCAAAAGTGATGTTCGAAATGGATTTGTATTGGACTGTTACCGGCGGTGCAAACCCGGTTGATTATTTCAATAAATACCCGGGCCGCTTTGAACTGTGGCATATTAAAGACAAAGCTGAAGTTGGCGGCACCGGAACCATGATGAATTTTGCCGCTATTTTTGCCGAACGTGCCAAAGCAGGTACAAAATATGGTATTGTTGAAGTTGAAGAATACAACTTTCCGCCACTCGAAAGCTGTGCAAAAAGTATTGAATACCTGAAAGCTGCTGAATATGTTGATTTGGCAGAATGATTGATATTCGTTTAAGTAAAAATGCCGCACCCTGATTCAGATTGCGGCATTTTTATGTGCAAATTTTTGTTTCAGAACTTACCAAATTTAAATGTAAGCCCAAAATTAAAGCCTTTCAGCGCATCTTCATCAATTTGCCGTAACTGAATTTTTGAAGTGTGGCGGTAACTCACGGCCGCGGCCAGCCTGAAAAAACGAGCCATGTTAAATTCGAGTTCAACCCCGGGTTCAATCATAAAATAAGTATCGTAATCGTATTCATATCCCGGGTACGGGTGGCTCCAGTAATCACCATTATACAAATCAACAAGCGAAACACCGCCGCCGCCAATCAAAATCGGGAAAGAAACATGTACGGGCGACTTCCCGGCAAGAATTGGTTCTATCAGCAATCCACCGTAACCACCCGCCAGCGACATATCGCCATTTACGGGTTGTTGATTGTAATAATCGTAATTCAGGTTATTCACAAAACCATAACCACCCAGCCCGATGGCCAAAACATGATCGAAAATAAAAGCACCGCGGCCACCGGTTAGAAGTGCATCGTAACCACCAATATTTGAATAACTCATTGTAAAAGCTCCGTAACCGCCGTTCGACCGGTTGTGTGAAAACAAGGTTCTCACTTCATCATTTTCATAAGTTTCCTGGGCATTTGAGGCAAAAAAAGCCAATCCCCATAAAAGGGTAAAAAGAGTTTTTTTCATTTTTAAAATTGTTTTTTATTGTTTCTGAATTCTTGTTTTTAAAAATGGTATTTGGCCGTGAATGCGAAATCGAAAAACTGAAAATCAAACATTTCCTTTCCAAATACATCAAAATAAGGTTTTACTTCAAACCCCAGCAAAACCGGCACTTCGTGAAACATATATTCAAGCCCGGCAAGCCCGTCGAGACCGGCAATAAAAGCGGTTCGCGTTTGGTAATATACTGAATTGTACGACACATATTGCTGATCCCAGCGTTCGTAACCGGCATGTAACCCAGCGCCAAAAACAAAATTCAGCTGGTCGGTAAATTCAAAAAGTTCATACCGATGGAACTCACGCAAGGCATGTACAATCAAACCCCTTTCGCGCGAGCCGACCAGAAATTTATACGAATTCAGTTCGTCTGTATTAACACGGTATTCAAAACCGGCGGTAAGCCCCGCCCTGATTCCAACAGCCTGTTTAAAACTCTGGGCAAGGATTGACGATGTAAGGAGCAGAAAAACCGCGCCGAGAATAAAGCGAATCATATTCAGTTTTGTTTTTTGTTCGTACTAATTTTCCCTGATTACTTTTCCTGAACCTGAAACGTGGTAATCGACATCGGGATTGCCTTTGTAATACACATTTCCACTACCCGAAATATCGACCCGCAACGATTCAACTGCAAAAACACGCATATTGCCTGAGCCTGAAATGAATGCCTGGCAGTTTTCGCAGGCAAAATTATTTGCATAAATACTGCCCGACCCACTGATATTGAATTTTGTATTTCCGGCATCACCCGAAATAGAAATGCTGCCAGAGCCCGAAATTCCCGCCTCGATATAATCAGCCGTAACAACCGATGAAATACTGCCTGACCCTGATACAAAAAACTCCATCACATCAGTTTCAAAATATTCGGTTTCAATACTTCCTGAGCCGCTCAGCTTCACGCTTTCGAGATAAGGTGTGGTAATAAAAACCTTCATCGGACGATGATTAATTACGGTGTTCCAACCCGGAATGTCGATGAGCAATGTGCCGCCCGAAACCGATGTTTCGATGTATGGCAAAATGGTTTGTTCGGCTTCAACAACCACTTCTGGTGTATTTCCGTGGGTAATATATACCTCGAAATTACCTGCTGATTTTACTTTTGAGAACGAAACCAAATCGCGCTCTTCCGAATTAACAACTCCGTTCCCTTCGATCACAAAACGGTCGATACAACTTGTGGATGCCAAAACCAAAAGTGACCCAAAAATGAGATGTTTAATTGTTTTCATGACTTTTTTAAAAATGTTTAATCGTTTGAATTGAATGTTATTCTGTTTCTGTTTTCTGTAAGTAGTAAGACAGCTAATTTTTTGATTGGTTGCAAAAGGCGAAGAAAAAGTCGGCGAAATCAGAAAAAAAATCAGTACTCATTGATGTTCAACGAACCAGAAACCGCATTTACAGTGAGTTTTGTCAATTTTAAATTTTTACCGAAGGTTCCGGTCAACTTTATTTTCTTTTCCTTTTCATCCAGTGTTTCTGTTTTCTTTATCTCCATGCCCGGTGTGAAGCTGGTTTGTGTTTTTGTACCGGTAATTTCGAAGCCAAATTCCGAGGCTTCGCTGAATCCAAGATTAATATCGGTTGATTTTGATTCGAGATAAACTGTTCTGAACTCAGGTCCGACTTTTTGAATATCCACATCGCCATATTCAGTTTTAATATTGATGTAATCGGTTATTTCGCTAATCCTGAAATTGGTAAAACCGCTGCGCGCAATCAGTTTTGTGTTTTGCTGAATGCGAAATTTGTCGCGGCGCGAATCAACATCCAAATCAGCGACTTCAACAATATCGAAATCTGTCGATTTACTCACAATGATCAGCTTTTCAGCCTTTTTCAGGTAAACATCGCTGTAATTGCAATTCAACTGGGCTGTTTTTACCTGGTTAATTGTGGCATCGGCAAAACTGAGTGTGATTTTCGTTTTGCCTTCGAAATTGTGTGATTTCAGGTTTCCGTTTGAAAGTGAAATTTCGATTTCGCCCGAATAGTCGTCAATAAAAATATCTCCGAACTTGTTTTCAACTTTTAGTTGATTTGACGCCGGCATCCAAACCGTGTAATCGATTTCGATTTTGCTATCGGTTAACATGAGCGTTTCTTTCAGGTTTTGCACTTCCTTTTCAAGGCTGCTGCTGGTTTCGCCCGCTTTTGTGCGTACAATCAGAAAATGGGTGTTGCTTGTAATATCGAAGTCAATTCCACCGATTGTTTTTTCGAGTTTCGACAGTTTTTTGTCTTCAACCCTCACTTTTATATCGAGCACAACCGAATCCTTATTCCATGTATTTATTTTTATTTTTCCGTATTTATTGGTGATCTCAATACGGGTTTCGGGCGAGACTTTAAAGCGGCGGTTCACCGATTTTGTTTCGGTAAACTGTGCCCAAACCGCCGTTGGGACAGCAACAACCAAAAGAAAAGCGGCTATAACTATTTTAATTCTGTTCATTTTCTATGTGTTTAACAATTGATTTGTTCCAGAACCTCATCGACCATTTTCAATCGGTGCCGGTTGTTTTCAATCATGGCTTCAATCACTTCCTTTTTCGAGATATTCTCTCCAAGGTCGGTTTTCAACGTGTTGTACATTTCCTGAAGTTCATTTAAATCGGCTTCCATGTCATCCTTTATTTCCGGAAAAGTATCGTAACATTTCTCAATTTCTTCCATTTTTTTACTTACCTGCCCCGCATAATAAGCTTCCGCTTCAATCAGTTCAACCATTTCTGGGTCGATATTTTCTGCTGAATTATTGCCCATTCTGAAACCATCATTTTTTATCATCAACACCGAAAAAGCGACAGCGAATACCACAACCGCTGCCACTTTTAAAAAATTGCTGTTGAGCCTGATTGATTTTGATTTCTTCGTTTCTGTGGCGATTTTTGCCCACACTTCAGGCGAAGGTTCCAGATTGTCAAACGCTTCGCGATTGTTTTTTATAAACTCTTCCAAACGGTCAGTTTTCATACCATCCTGATTTTTGTTCGTTTAAAATTTCGATAATACGGCGTTTTGCCCTCATAAACTGGCTTTTCGAAGTCGATTCGGTAATATTGAGAATCTGCGCAATTTCGCCATGGTCGTACCCTTCAAAAAGATAAAGCGAGAAAATCATTCGTCCGCCTTCCGGTATTTTTTCCATTGCCTTTGAAATACCTTGAACCGTAAGTTGAATCATTTCTTCGTTACTATCTGTTTCGGCCGGCGAATCGAACTGGTGCAAATCTTCAAATAAAGTCAGTTCCACTTTTCGTTTGTTTTTGGCGTTGATGCAGGTATTTATCACAATTCTTTTCAGCCAGGCTCCAAAAACAGATTCGTACCTGTACGATTCGAGTTTCATAAATGCCTGTGTAAAAGCTTCCTGAAGTACATCTTCTGCTTCCTCCCTGTTATTCATCATACGGTAACACACATTAAACATGGCTTTTGAGTACAACTTATAAAGCTGGTACTTCTGCCTTTCGTCGCCCTGTTTACAGGCTTCGATTATTGGTTGATGTATGTCGGCGTGATGCTCCAATTTTCTCTAAATCAGTTTTAATGACAATAAAAATACAGAACGGTTGCAAAAGGTGATTAAAAACCTTGACTTTGTTTTCCGTTAACCATTAATTGTAATCTGATTATCAGTTTATACCGCTGACGAGTTGATATTTATAAGTTGCTGGGGCTACAAATAATTACAATTTCATTTGATTTTTGATTTTTAATGGTTCGAAATTGGGTTTTGGAAAACAGAAAAATATTATATTTGCCACCTCAAAAATACACGGTGGTTGTAGTTCAGCCGGTTAGAACGTCGGATTGTGGTTCCGAAGGTCGTGGGTTCGAATCCCATCATCCACCCAAAAAAGCCTTGAAATTCTCAGGGCTTTTTTATTTTTACTTCATGGAATTAACCGCAATTATACTGGCTGGCGGAAAAAGCACCCGAATGGGAACCGACAAAGCGCTGATAAAAATCGGAGATAAAAGTCTCCTCGAAATTGCTATTGATATTTGCAAGCCAGTTTGTACATCAATAATTATCAGCTCAAACAATCCCGAACATGGCAAATTCGGTTACCCTGTGGTTGCTGATGAAATTAAAGATTGCGGCTCTATTGGAGGCATTTATTCCTGTCTCAAAAAATCGGAAACCGGGTGGAACTTTATCATCAGTGTTGATACGCCATTTGTAACGAGCGACTTTATTTTATTTCTAACCACCCAAACAGAAAATTACGATGTTATTGTACCATTTCATTTTCAGGGTAAAGAACCATTGATAGCCTTATACAACAAAAACTGTCTGTCCGTAATTGAAAAACAGATGTCACTTCATCAATTCAAAATACATCATCTGATTACGCTGATGAATACAAAATATTCCGATGCCAGAGAATGGGTTGCAAAAACGCCCCTGCTTTTCAAAAATTTGAATAGGCCCGAAGATTTCGACCTCAAAAAATAAAATATTCTAAGGTATTAATTGTCAGTCTGTTTGGAATCATTATAAATTTCGCAAGACCAATGCTGCATTAATTGTTTTCTTGTAGTACATGCTATTATTTGAATTTCTGGTCATTACATATTCAGCAAAATTTTATTGCTAACTTATGCTCATTTCTCCTTGATACTGCCCTTTTTATATCTATTTCCCAAGATATGTCAATATGAGGAATTCTGTATGTTTGCCGAAAATTATCAAATCAGTATGTCGAATTCTAGGCGTGATTTTATCAAAATTACATCGCTAAGTGCAGCAGGACTGGCAATTAGCGGTAAATATCTGTATTCGGCTCATGCATCACAATCGGCTCAGCAAACTTTAACAGAAAGCGCTGCGGCAGAAATGGTTCGCACATCAACTTATTGCGAGGTTTGTTTCTGGAAGTGTGCCGGATGGGTTTATAAAAACGAAGACGGAAACATCAAGAAAATTATTGGCAACGACGACGACACCAACTGTAACGGACGTTTGTGTCCGCGCGGAACCGGAGGTGTTGGCATGTATTATGATGAAGACCGGTTGAAAACACCGCTCCTCAGGGTAACCGGCGAAGATGGCAAGCAAACTTACAAAGAAGTTTCGTGGGACGAAGCGCTTGATTTTGTTGCAAAGAAACTGCAGCAAATTAAAGCTGAACACGGACCTGAGTGTACTGCGTTGTTTACACACGGTTCGGGTGGGCATTACTGGGGCAACCTGCTGAAAGCTTTTGGCTCGACCAACATTGCAGCGCCATCATACGCACAATGTCGCGGTCCGCGCGAAGTGGCGTTTCTGGCTACTTTTGGAGAAAGTCTTGACTCACCAGAACCAACTGATATTCGTGACACACGTTGCCTGGTTCTGATTGGTTCGCATATTGGAGAAAACATGCACAACGGGCAGGTTCAGGAAATGTCGGATGCCATTGATAAAGGCGCTGCCATTATTACTGTTGACCCACGCTATTCCACCGCCGCCAGCAAATCGAAATTCTGGCTGCCTATAAAACCCGCTACCGATATTGCACTTTTGTTGGCCTGGATTCGCGAAATCATCAATAACAACTGGTATGACCGTGAATATGTTGAAAAATATACTTATGGCTTTGAAGAACTGAAAGCTTACATTCAGCCGTTTACAGCAGAGTGGGCTTACGGAATCACAACCATCAAACCCGACCAAATTAAGGAATCGGCACGCGAAATGGCCGATGCAGCCCCGGCAGTAATCATCCATCCCGGCCGGCATGTTACCTGGTACGGAGATGATACCCAGCGATTACGGGCAGTGGCAATTTTAAATGCGCTGCTTGGTTCGTGGGGACGCCGCGGAGGTTATTACAAACCAGAAAAACTGGATGTTCCTGAATATCCACATCCGCCATTCCCTCCGGTTACCCGCAACTGGAGAATGGCCATGGGTGGAAAATACGCACTTGCCGATTTGGCCCTGGCCAATGGCGTTTGCGATGCCACAATACCATCGCCAGAATTAGATTGCAACATCAGGGGATGGATTGTGAATGGCACCAACCTGGTAATGACTTTGCCTGACAAGAAAAAAACAATAGACGCCATTAATAACCTTGAATTACTGGTAGTGGTAGATACTATGCCAATGGAGATTACGGGTTATGCTGATGTAGTGCTTCCTGAATGTACCTATCTTGAACGTTGGGATGATATTCGGGTGGTGCATGGCCGTGTGCCAAATATCGCACTGCGCATGCCGGCTGCCGAACCAAAATACAACTCGAAACCTGCTTATTGGATGGCCAAGGAACTTTCGAAAAAAATGGGATTGGAAGCCTATTTTGCATGGGAAAAATTTGAAGATATGCTTGAATGGCAATTAAAAGAAGTTGGTTCATCGCTCGAAGAAATGAAACGCATTGGCGTTAAAAATTATCCTCGTACTGCCGACGACCTTTATTTTACTCCGGGCGAAGAAATCGAATTCAGCACCAATACAGGTAAAATCGAATTGATGTCAACTGCATTTCAGGGAGAAGGTTTCGACCCGTTCCCGGTTTACACACCACATATGGAACCGCCGGCAGGTTTTTATTACCTGAATTATGGCCGTGCTCCCATGCACACTTTCAGCCGCACGGCCAACAACCCCTACCTCACCGACCTGATGGACGAAAACAAAGTTTGGGTAAATCCGAAAATTGCCAAAGAGTGGGGCTTGAAAAACGACCAGTTGGTTTATCTCGAAAATCAGGATGGAATTATTTCCGATTTTATGGTGAAAGTTCGTGTAACTGAACGTGTTCGTTTCGATTCTGTTTATATCGTTCACGGGTTTGGACACTCCGACAAAAAACTGAGCCGTGCATTTGGCAAAGGAGTAAGCGATTCGCAATTAATAACAAGGGTTTTGGTTGACCCGATTATGGGCGGAACCGGGATGAGAGGGAATTTTGTAACCTTCAGGTTCGATAAAGAAAGCGAGGTGAAGTCATGAGATACGCGATGGCGATTGACACTAAAAAATGTGTGGGCTGCTCGGACTGTGTGGTAGCCTGCCAGACCGAAAATAATGTACCTATTGGTTACTGTCGCGACTGGATTGTGGAAGTAACCGACGGAACTTACCCGCAACTTGAAATTGAACTCAGGAGTGAACGTTGCAACCACTGCGATAATTCTCCCTGTGTTCGCTGCTGCCCAACCGGTGCAAGTCATTACGAAGCCGGAGGAATTGTTGTTGTAACTCATCATGAGTGCATTGGTTGCGGAGCCTGTATTACAAGCTGTCCGTATGATGCAAGATACTCCCATCCTGAAGGTTATGTTGACAAATGTACTTTCTGTCTGCACAGGGTTAAAAAAGGTCAACAACCGGCTTGTGTTGCAGTTTGTCCCACAAAGTGCATGTATTTTGGCGATTTGGACGACCCGAATAGTGAAGTTTCAGTAATCATGAAAAAACGCAAACACAAAACACTTATACCCGAAGCCGGTACAAAACCACAAGTTTATTACCTGATTTAATACTGAAAAAATGAGAGAAGAAATCATAACATCAGGGAGATTAAATCCTAATATCGACCCGTTCCTTCAAATCTGGCACTGGCATATTCCATTGTACCTGTTTCTGGGTGGACTGGCTGCCGGTATTATGTTCTTTGCCAGTCTTTATACTGTTTTAGGAAAAGAAAACAAATACCGCGGGGCAGTTCGTCGTGCTCCGGTTGTTGTACCTTTTCTTTTAATTATTGGTTTGACTGCACTGTTTTTCGATTTAAAACACAAACTCTATTTCTGGCAGTTATATACAACAATCCGCATCCAGTCGCCAATGTCGTGGGGCGCGTGGACATTGATGGCCATCACACCGCTGTCGATGGTTTGGGTTGCCATTCACATCCGCGAGTTTTTTCCCAAATGGGATTGGAAATTCGATATTTTAAATGAGGTTGAAGCCTTTTTCATCAAATATAAAAAGCCGCTGGCATGGGTTATTCTGTATTTTTCAGTAATACTTGGTATTTATACCGGAATATTATTCTCTGCATTTAATGCACGCCCGCTTTGGAATACTTCCATTTTAGGGCCGCTTTTCCTTACTTCAGGTTTGTCGGCAGGTTCTGCTGTTATTATCATGTTTTCGCAACGCCAAAAGGAGCGGATTAATTTCGCCAAAATCGATATTATGCTGATTGGTATTGAACTGTTCCTTATTATCCACATGTTTATGGGTTTCCTGGCCAGTACCGAAGTACAGATTGAAGCTGCCAATATGTTTCTGGGTGGACAATACACAGCTCCGTTCTGGATTTTTGTAGTGATTATCGGGATGATACTTCCGGCAATTCTCGAATTTCTCGAATTGCGGAAGTTTCATATTCCGGTGATTATCCCGGTGATACTTGTTTTATTTGGCAGCCTGATGCTGCGTTTTATTTTTGCTTATGCAGGTCAGATGAGCCGGTGGCTTTATTAGTTCAGAGTTTCGAGTTTTGGGTAAAAAAAAAGAAAAAAAAGATTTAAGAATAATAGTAATTACAATGGAAATGATTGAACTGTATAGAGAAGTTCTTATGCTTCGGTCTTCAGTCTTCGGTCTTCCGTCAATTTCTTAATTATGGAACAGAAAAAATACATGAATCCCTATTTGGGTGGGGCATTGCTTGGATTGGTTTTGGTTGCGGCGTTCTGGATTTCGGGACGCGGGCTTGGCGCCAGCGGTGCTGCAAAAAGCGTGGTGGTTACAGGGGTAAAAACAGTGGCTCCGGCGCATGTCGAAAAAACGGCATTCTACCAGGATTACCTGAAATCGCACACCAATCCGATGAAAGACTGGCTGGTTTTTCAGATGCTGGGTGTGGTTGTTGGTGGATTTCTATCGGGCGCCATTGCCGGACGCCTGAAATTTACTGTGGAAAAGTCGCCAAAAATCACCAATAAAATCCGGTTGATTTTTGCGGTGCTCGGAGGTATTTTCTTTGGGTTCGGCTCACAATTGGGGCGCGGATGTACCAGTGGTTCTGCTTTAACAGGGATGGCGGTACTTTCGCTGAGCGGCTTTTTGTCGATGGCAGCCATCTTTGGAACCGCTTTCGCTTTAGCCTACTTTGCCCGCAAACTCTGGATATGATAGTTCAGAATTTAAAGTTCAGAGTGTAAGAACTAAATCATCAATAATAAATCATCAATAATAAATCGAAATGGGACCATTAGTTGTTTACGAAATAATATCTGAGAACGTCAACCTTTTCCTTGCTTTCGTTATCGGAATCGGGTTTGGATTTGTTCTCGAATCGAACGGATTTTCATCGAGCCGCCGTTTGGCCGGCATGTTTTACGGATACGATACAACCGTTTTAAAAGTATTTTTTACAGCAGCCCTTGTTGGCTCAGTTGGCCTTTTATTCCTTGGTCTTTTTAAATGGATTGATTTAAGCTCAATCTACATTAACCCAACTTACCTGTGGTCAACATTGGGAGGTGGCGTGGTAATGGGCGCCGGTTTTATTATGGGTGGTTATTGCCCGGGAACCTCGTTCTGTGCAGCATCCATCGGGAAACTTGATGCGCTGGCTTTTATTGGCGGTATGTTTATCGGAATCCTCATTTTTACTGAAGGCTATCCGCTTTGGGAAGGCTTTTACAACGCCAAATTTATGGGTTCACCTGTTATCAGCGAAATGATTGGAACATCAAGAGGATTTCTGACCCTGCTGGTTATTCTGGTTGCGCTTGGCATGTTTTGGGTTGGCGAATGGGCTGAAAAGAAATTTGCCCGCGACGACTACAAACTGAATCAAAAATAATACGTAAGAAAGATTTGAAATAAATTAAAAGAAGGTTTTAACTTCGGTCTTCGGTCTCCCGACTTCCGGTAAATTTTTAAAATATGAAAGCACGAATCATACTGGCAACAGCAATAATTCCACTGGGACTGATAATTGCCGCTGTACCCGAAAACACCACCAAACCTTATAAATTAACTGCCGAACAACTGCTCGAAGAAGTAAAAAGCGGTACGCAGTTTATGCAGCCAGACGAAATTGCAGACATGGTAATTGCAAAAGACCCGACCCTGCAATTAATTGATGTTCGCGCAGCCGATGAGTTTGAAAAATTCAATTTGCCCGGCGCTATCAATATTCCGCTGGTTGATATTTTGAATCATGAATGGGAAGAAACCATCAATCAGGATGTAAAAATGAATGTGTTTTACTCGAACGGTACCAACGATGCCAATCAGGCCTGGATGATTACACGCCAACTTGGTTATCAAAACAATTACGTTTTGCAGGGCGGTGTAAACTATTGGGCCGAAACCATCATGAATCCACAAGTTCCGCCAAGCACAAGTCCCAATGAGGAAATGGCAAAATACGATTTGCGCAAAGGTGCAGGCATGGCTTTGGGTGGAGCTGCCGATGCTTCACAACCTGCAGTTGCATCAGCTGGTGGAGGTGCAAAACCACCCATTCAGAAAAAGGATAAAAAGAAGAAGGTACAGGGGGGTTGCTAAAAGCCAAAACTCGGATAAAAAAAAGAAAAGCAGGAATATCATCCGCTGCTTTTCCTCTTAAAAACCAAACAATTAATTACTCATTTTACATTGTACTTACTGAAAAACCAATCAATCCATTAAGTACGCTCAGAGTGAATTTGCAAAATATTGTAATGAGGTTACGCACATCAATTACAAATTGTTTCACAAAAAAACTATTTAACGTATTTTAACTTACTTGTTGTGAATAAACGTGTTGAGTTATATCTCAAATTCACTACTAAACGATTGATAATGTACTTTAATGCGTCAGAGATACTTAAATCGTTTTATATTTTTCTTCGGGGTTTTTTCAAATTCTTCTTTAACTAACTCGAATCCGCTGATTTGTGCGTACTTAGGTAATTCAGCATTTGTCTTCTTTATATTTTCTTCCATAATCAGCCGAAGAGCATTTTCATCCTTTTTTTCAGCTTTTAGAGCTTCTGCATCTGGGAAAATAAGTGCCACAAGTTTGCCGTTGCGTTCAACTACAACACATTCTGCAATAAACGGCTGATTTGAGATTTTTGATTCAATTTCTTCGGGATAGATATTCTGACCCGACGGTCCTAATATCATGTTTTTTGAACGCCCTTTGATATAAATGAAATTATTCCGATCAATAACGCCCAGATCCCCGGTTTTCAGCCAACCGTCAGTTGTAAACGATTCTTTGGTTGCCTGTTCATTCTTGAAATAGCCCAGCATTACATTTTCTCCGCGAACCTGAATTTCTCCGGGTTCGTTAAATGGGTCAGCCGAATCGATCCGTACTTCCATTCTGTCAACCAACCGACCGGCTGAGCCTGACATTGTTTTGTCCCAGGCTTCATAACTGATTAGAGGCCCGCATTCTGTCATTCCGTAACCAATCGAAAACGGAAATTTTATTCTGCGAAAAAATTTCTCAACATCATTGTTTAATGGAGCACCTCCAATAACAATCTCAAAGAATCTGCCGCCAAATGTATCGAGTAGTTTTGCTTTTATTTTTTTCTGAAGTATCAATGAAATACCGGGTATTGCAAGTAAAATCTTTATCAGGGGTTTTTCGAGTGTGGGAAGTAAACGCTTTTTATATATTTTCTCAATAATCAGTGGAACTGAAAGCACAAGGTGAGGTTTTACTTCGCCAAAAACCTTTGTTAATACTGCCGGAGTTGGCATTTTATTCAGAAACGTGATATGGCAACCCGTTGACACCGGAAACAGAAACTCGAAAAGTAAGCCATAAACATGAGCCATCGGGAGAAATGAAACGATTTTGTTGCTGGCTTTTAATGGCATGTGTTCTTGCGCAAAAACGATATTCGAAACCAGACTTCGTTCAGGAATCAGAACTCCTTTTGTAAATCCTGACGTGCCTGATGTGTACGAAATGATGCAGGCATCTTCAGGCTGCCATTCGTAAAATGAAAGCGAAGATTTACTTAACTTATTCTCTTTATGATATTTAAATGCATCGTTAATCTTGTATTGCATGCTTGGATCTTTGGCACGTGCCAAACTAAAATCTTCAATATACAAAATAGTTTGCAGCAAAGGCAATGAATCAAAATCAACCTGTTCGGTCAGCGATTTAGCTGCTATAAGAATTTTAGCTTCTGAGTGGTTTATAATGTGGTTAATATCGGTTTTGTTAAAGTCGGGAAGTACCGGAACAATAACCAAACCTGATGAAACTGAGGAAAGAAATGTAACCCCCCAGTTGGCTGAGTTTCTGCCTAAAACAGCAATTTTGTCGCCTCTTTGCAGTCCGTTTAACTGGTAAAACAACTGAAGCGACATAATTGTATTGGCTACTTCGCTGTATTTTAAATCTTGTCCTTCATAATCAGAAAAAACCAGGTTGTCCCAATTATTCTGAAATGTTTTGGTAAACAATTTAGCAAGTGAATTTCTTTCCATAGTATTATAGTTTTATTGATTGTTCTAAATTAGAAAAAAATGAATTAATAATAACTGCTTTTTTATACTGCAATGTTATACGAACAATGTCTCGAATTAATCCTGGCTTGCAAATAATCGAATCTGAATGTTAAATACAGGTTGATTTTTAATATGCCTTCATTTTGTAACCCAACCAGTTCCTGCCAGTTAAAAATCAATCGATTAAGCTTGTTTTTAAATGTTGTTTATGTGGTTTACAATTAATTAATATTTTAAGTAATTGTTGTTTATCTGTTAATTGAATATCATTTTTTTAGTGTTGTATATAGATTTCAATTTTTGCGATGAACAAGAATCTATACTTGTCACTTGTATTTACGAAACAATTAATAACAAGAAAGATGAAAACAATGAAATTATTTATGGCTTTAGCAGCCACAGCGCTTATCAGCGGAGGTGTTTATGCCTCAGGAAATTTAAAGGTAAACTTTACCGGCGTACGTGCCGACATGGCAGTGATTGAAATTTCGAATACCAATTTGAGTACTTTCGAAATTGAAGTTAAAAACGAAGACGGAGAAGTAATTTTCTGGAAGGAAACCCAAACCCCTTCAACAAATTACAAGAGGACGTATGACTTCTCGAAACTTGAAGAAGGAAATTATTTTCTTACAGTGAATATCGACAGGGAAACACAGGAAACCAAGTTTGCTGTTGAAAACGGAACTCTCAGAATGATTGAAGAAAAGAAAATGCTTGAGCCTTTCTTTTTCTTTAATGAAAATGAACTGAAAATGACTTATCTGAATTTTGCCGGTGAAAATACTTCACTTCATATTTATGATGAAGACCGGAACGAGTTGTATGCCAGAGATTTTAATGACGAATTTAACGTTCAGCACGGTTTGAACATGGCAAAACTTCCAAAAGGTTCATACGAGGTGGTTCTTTCGACTGAAAGTAATAGTTATAATTACAAAGTTGCAGTTAAATAATAACCTGTTGGTTTAAATTATGAAAGGCAGTTGTACCCGGTGCAACTGCCTTTTTTAGTGATGAAAATTCTTGTCAATCCAACGCAGTGCGATGCCTGTATCTATTTCATTCATGCATTTGAAATGTTTACGCGGGCATTTTGTATATCCTAATTTAGAGCAGGGCCGGCATTTAAGTTCTTTAACTTCAATATTATAAGAATCAGGATGTGGTTGATACGGAATCATCCCAAAATCGGGGACAGTATTTCCCCAAAAAGTAAGGATTTTCTTTTTAAATGCGGCTGCAATGTGCATTAATCCTGTATCGTTGGTTAATACCACATTGGCATCACGAACCAGTGATGCAGATTGGTTCAGGGTTATTTTGCCGGCAAAATTCAGTACATTCCCTTTTGATTGAGACAGGATTTTTTCACCGTCGTCAAATTCACTTTTTCCACCAAGCAAGATTACTGGGAAAGATGTTTTTCCGCAAATCTCAATCACTTTTTCAACCGGCAGTTTTTTTGTAGCCCAGGTACCTGCTATCACAAAAGCAATATATCCTTTTTGAAAAGGAGCAGGTAGTTCTGCGATTTTGAATTCATCATTTTTCGGAATAAAAAAATCCAACCCCTTCCCATCGTTTGTCACACCCAAAGCCGACACAGTTTCAATGTTTCTGTCAACCATATGTTTATGGGGCATTTGGTTAATTTTCATCCAGACCAGCAGAAATTTTTTCAAATTCAGTTTATTAACTGAGAAACTGGGCGCATTTATCGCTTGTTTTATCCGGGCACTTCGGTAATTGTGATGAAGATCAATAATGTAGTTGAATTGTTCATGTTGAAGGTTGCTGATAATTTCGCCGAGGTTTTCATCGAAGATATGAACCTTATCAACGTTGGGATTTGATTTTACGATATTGGTGTATTGTGACTTTGTAACAAAATGAATCTCTGCGTCAGGGAGTTGTTCTTTTACACACCTTAGCACCGGTGAGGTTAAAACAATATCGCCAATTGAGCTCAATCGAATTACAAGTATCTTCACAATGTATAAAAATTAAAAACCCCGGAAGTATCAATTTCCGGGGATGTTTATCAGTTTATATTTTCAGGCCGATTCTACAAGCACAACCAATTTGTTCGACAACTGCTCAACCACACCACCGTTAATTTTAAAAAACAGTTCCTTGCCCGAACTGTCCTGTATCTTAATGGTGCCGGCTTCGAGAGTCGAAATAATTGGTGCGTGGTTGTTTAAGATGGTAAACGAACCTTTACTGCCAGGTAGCTGAATCAGGGTTACTTCGCCGTCGAAAATTTTTTTATCAGGTGTAATAATTTCGAGATGCATAATTTATTTCCCCTGTTTAGTTTTCGGCTAAAAGTTTTTCCCCTTTGGCAATGGCTTCTTCAATGGTGCCAACCAGGTTAAAGGCAGCTTCAGGGTATTGGTCAACTTCGCCATTCATAATCATTCTGAAACCTTTGATTGTATCTTCAATCGATACAAGTTTTCCTTCAAGCCCTGTGAATTGCGACGCAACAAAGAACGGCTGAGAGAGAAACCGCTGAACCCTTCTTGCCCGGTGAACCACCAGCTTGTCTTCTTCCGAAAGTTCATCCATCCCCAGAATGGCAATAATATCCTGTAACTCAATGTACCGCTGAAGCAACATGATTACATCCTGTGCACAGTTGTAATGTTCTTCGCCCACAATTTCGGGACTAAGAATCCGTGATGAGGAGTCAAGCGGGTCAACAGCCGGATAAATACCGAGTTCTGAAATTTTGCGGCTCAGAACAGTTGTTGCATCAAGGTGCGAGAAAGTGGTTGCAGGTGCCGGATCGGTAAGGTCGTCGGCAGGTACATAAACCGCCTGAACCGATGTAATTGAGCCTTTTTTTGTTGAGGTAATCCGCTCTTGCATAACTCCCATTTCGGTGGCCAGCGTTGGCTGATATCCAACTGCCGATGGCATACGTCCAAGTAATGCCGATACTTCGGACCCGGCCTGTGTAAAACGGAACACGTTATCTACGAAAAACAAAATATCGCGGCCATGTTCTGATGAACCATCGCCATCACGTAAACTTTCAGCAATGGTTAAGCCTGAAAGTGCCACGCGGGCACGCGCTCCGGGTGGCTCATTCATCTGCCCGAAAACCATGGCGAGTTTTGATTTTTTAAGTTTTTCTGCATCTACTTTCGATAAATCCCAGCTGCCTTTCTCCATCGAATGTTTAAATTCTTCGCCATAATCAACAATGTTGGCTTCAATCATTTCGCGCAACAAATCGTTTCCTTCGCGTGTGCGTTCGCCAACTCCGG
Organism: Draconibacterium orientale; assembly: GCA_020726265.1. Classification (GTDB taxonomy): domain Bacteria; phylum Bacteroidota; class Bacteroidia; order Bacteroidales; family Prolixibacteraceae; genus Draconibacterium; species Draconibacterium orientale_A. Next base: position 4,400 of record DYSZ01000001.1, on the reverse strand, counting down.
CAAAAACCGAAAGTCCGCTGTGAGCCAGCGCAATATTATTAATTAACTCCTGAATTAATACGGTTTTTCCAACACCGGCACCGCCAAACAACCCGATTTTTCCTCCTTTTGCGTAAGGTTCAATCAGGTCGATTACTTTTATACCAGTGTAAAGCACTTCTGTTTCGGTTGTAAGGTTTTCGTATTTTGGTGGTTCGTTATGGATATTAAGCCCTTCCTTCGGTAATTGTTCCATGCCGTCGATAGCATTTCCAACTACATTTAACAAACGGCCAAGCGCCATTTCACCTTTTGGCATTATAATCGGGCTGCCGGTTGCAACAACTTTTAATCCACGGCGCAAACCATCTGTGGCATCCATTGCAATACAGCGAACCGTGTTCTCGCCAAGATGCTGCTGGCATTCGATAATCAGGTTGTCCTTGCCATCGCGTATTACTTCAAGCGCGTCGTTTATTGCAGGTATTTCGCTTCCTTCTCTTTCAAAACTCACATCAACTACAGGACCAATAACCTGTATAATTTCACCAGTAATTTTTGCCATTTTATAATTTGATTTTGTTGCTTCTGTCAGCTGTTTTCAACTAAACAGTAACAAATTTAATATTGTTTTTAGTTTGACCAATCTTTGATTCTTATTTTTACCATACCCTTGAAATCTATGAAATCCGGTTCATCATTTTGTTACTGATATTTCTGAGACATTCTTTTTTTGAAGTCTCAATTTCAAGTTTTTCAAAAATAGCTGAACACACATTAAAATAGCTGTCGATTTTGTTTTCCGTGAGTTCTTTGATGTTTAAACGGTTGTAAATATCAAGTACGGCATTTATTTTTTCTGTTTGATTAAACATTGGCTTTTGAACCCAGCCAAGCAATTCAGTTTTCAAACTGTCGTCGGCATGTTCAAGCGCTTTTATCAGCAAAAATGTTTTCTTGTTTGCAACAATATCGCCGCCAATCATTTTCCCAAAGGTTTCCTGCTCCCCGAAACTGTCCAGTAGGTCGTCCTGAAGTTGAAATGCCAGACCCAGATTCATTCCAAAATCATACAACTCGCTGGCAATTTTCGCTCCGGTATTGGCAATCAATGCCCCGGCTTTTAAACTGCACGCTAGCAGAACCGCAGTTTTCAGCCGTATCATTTCAATATAATCAGTCTCTGTAACATCGGTGCGGTTTTCAAATTCCATATCGAGTTGCTGCCCTTCACAAACTTCGATAGCAGTTTGAGTGAAAAGCTGAAGTACCTCTGCCTGATTGGCCATTTCGGCTGAGAGTAAATATTTATATGCAAGAAATGCCATTGCATCGCCCGAGAGAATTGCGTTGTTTTCGCTGAATTGTTTATGCACAGTCGGTTGGTTTCTGCGTACATCGGCTTTATCCATAATATCGTCGTGCAACAGTGTGAAATTATGGAACACTTCAATGGCGAGTGCTGCGGGCAGAGCGTTTTCAATTTTATCTGAAAAAAGATTGAAGCTCAGCAATAACAGCAGCGGACGAACACGTTTCCCCCCCATTTCGAGCGAATAATCAACTGGCAGGTATAAACCACGTGGGGCTGCGTGCTGCAAATCAGTTTTTAATTTACTGAGTTCGTTGTTAAACAAGTTTTGTAATTCGGTAACCGGGTATTGTTTCATATCAAACAACAGTTTTTTATGTTGAAACGAAAATAGATATTTTTATTGAACTGCGTTTTTTGTTTGATTTCAACTGGCTCCTGGGTCAACCCATTTCTTATTATTTATTACCGATGCCAATTAAGTAATAAGATGTATTTATTGTCGTATTTTAATTCACTCACTCCAAGCCACCTCAAGGTAGCTTCTCCCATCTCTTTATAAAGAGAGGGGCAGAGATCACCCGATGTAAATTGGGTGAACTCGGGGTGAGTGAAGAAATTGAAATATGACATTTTATTTTTCTTATTACTTACTCCGTCTTGGGTTCTGAATATGAGGTAATTTTCTAAAATTGCCGGCGTTGACATGCAGATTTCGTTTAACGTGTTTTCTCCCGGCAGTTTATATTTAGGCCCGGCTTTTACTGAATAAACTATCCCATTGTTATCTGTAATAGTTTTAATTTGATTGTCCGAAAATTAGTAAAAAGCCAGTCCATCTGTTTATTCATGATGTTTTTGGTGAAATATTCCGGTTATTGAAGAAATGACTTGCACATTTTCTGTTGCTCACGATTTTGTTATAATTTTCCGGCCCTGATTTTAATTGACAGGTTTAAAACTTCACAATATGAATATTGAAATTTCGAGAATGAAAATAAGGAAGATTGAGCTACAGGATGTTCCGCTGCTGGTAGATTACCGTTTGAAATATCTTACCGAATTGCAAGGAGAGCAGGTAGTGCAGAATACTGAAAGCACAAGAGAAGGACTTGAAAATTATTTCAGAAACGCCATCAGTCAGAAGAGGTTTTTTGCTTTCGCAGCAGAATTTGATGGAGTTGTGGTAAGTTTTGGAGGAATGGTTATTAAGGAAATTCCGGGCGATTTCAGCTCTTCAACGTATCTTGAAGGAGATATCCTGAATATGTACACGGTTCCGGCGGCTCGGCGAAAAGGAATTTCACAACTGATAGTGAATGCTCTTCTAAAAGAAGCGGTAATGCTGGGAATCGGCAAAGTGGCGCTACATACTTCGAAAGATGGCGAACACCTTTATCGTAAAAATGGGTTTGTCGAACCCGTTTACCCTTATCTCGAATTGGTTGTAAAACCTGAGAACTTCACCCATTGAACTGACTTTTTGGGATAAAATTCCGACCTGGAAAATATTGATTAAAAAAGACCAGTAGCCCGAAACGGATCATACTGGTCTTTTTTACATCTATTTGTCAGCAATTATTTTACAAACGAAGCATTGTTGAGGTAATCAAAACACTGTTTAACTCCTTCAAATTGTGTCATGCCGGTTTTAATTCCTTCAATTTCAACATAAAATTCATCGAGCCCATTTTTGTAGGCGCGGTTGAAAATATTTTCGAAATTCATCATTCCCGACTGCCCAAGTACCGAGCGGTCTTTAATATGAAGAACAGGGAAGCGGCCTGCATATTTATCGAAATAATAGAGCGGGTCCTGCTGTCCCATTACTGTCCAGTACACATCCATTTCGAAGAAAACGAGTTTCGGGTCGGTGCCGTTGAGTAGCAAATCGTAAATAATATCGCCTTGAACACCACGTTTACCTTTGTCATCATCTTTTACGGCTTTCTGGAATTCGCCGCTGTGATTGTGATACCCCCATTTTATTCCGGCAGCTTTTGCAATCTCTCCAGCATTGTTAAAAACTTCGCAAACAAGTTTTGCTTCATCGTTACTTTCAACCGAAGGCATTCCGGGTTGAACAAGTGTGATAACACCCAGTTTGGCATGGTCGTCAACGGTTTTCTTCCAGAAATCTGCAATTTCTGCTTTATTTTCGACAGTGTATTTACGTACCGGTGGGTTTACATGCGATCCTGTAATTTTAAGTCCGGCATCGGCAGCCATTTTTTTGAAGTCAGCAACTTCACTGTCGTAAAATTTGCCACCTCCGTAACCAGCAAGTTCAGCAGTTTTATACCCAATTTCAGCTACTTTTTTTAATCCTGCCGGAATATTAGCAGAAAGCTCGCGACCCAGCGAATACAATTGTAATCCAATACTTTTTCCACCAGCTTTGGCATTCGAAACGGCTGCCTGAAGCGGGTTTACCGAGCCTGCAACAGCACCTCCAACGGTTAATAAACCAAGTTTTTTCAGAAAATCTCTTTTAGTTTCCATAAGTTTTTTTAGTGTGATTATCATTTTTATTTATAAAATGCTTTAGATATCTCTTCTTTTCAATCGGTTAAATGTATGTTCTTTATTTTTCAAAGCCCGATTTATTCTTCAGAAAATCAGTGATTTGTGGTGTGAGATCACTTAAGTCGTGGTATATCACCAGTTCGACTTGTGCACAACCAGCAATCATCGCCGATAATTTTTTCCCGGTTCCCGGGCGGTGCAAACACAGAATTTTTTTTCCTGATTCAACCGCCCTTCCAATTTCGTAACCAACGCCGAGCGAAACTAGGGTAACCTCAGCAATCAATAAATCGCACGATTGCAGCCAGGCCAGGTCGCGGTCGTGAATAAGCCGGTCGGTTGACCCGTCGTCTCCGGCTTCAGTCAGGCTTGGGTCGCCAATATGTTCGGTCAGCACCTCTCCGAAACCTTGCAGAAACACAATGATTTGTTGGTAAAGCGCTGCATCTTCCCTGCCTCCCCTGATTGAACCTGCAAAATAAATTCTCATTTGTTGCGCGAGCTGGTTTTAAAATAGTGGTTTAGTTTTTCAGCCAGAAAAATAAACATATTCGACCAAATTTTCGTACTTCATCCTGAATTA
>DYSZ01000322.1 GCA_020726265.1 Draconibacterium orientale | reverse complement strand
TAGGAGCGCCCCCGACTCGCCTGTCAGTGGTTTGAAAAGCCGGCCCCGGAAAACAACAATTAGCAAATTACAAACGCAATTTGGCTATTCTGAGCAGATCATTTCTGTGCTGTATCATATTGTCAGAATTTTTTTGTAACCTTTTTACCGGCAACCGAATCAAAGGTGAAATTTTAAAAATACAGTCATGAATGCAGTTTTATTTCTATTCTTAGTGGTGATTCTTCTTTTTGTTTCCGTGGTGTGGGGGTGGTATTTTTATCTGAAAATACGCAATAAGGAACGAATGGCTTTGATTGAAAAAGACAAAGATGTTTCGGAAATTTATGCCCGCCCAAAAACAAGTTTTAGTTTTCCCTTTCCATGGCTGAAGGTTGGAATTATTACCACCGGATTTTCAATCGGGTGGATGACAGCCATTTTAATTGTGGAGTTGGGTATGAGACTGCCTGATGGGAATTACACAATTGGAGCTGAACCATTTATTTTGGGAATACTTTTTCTGAGTACTTCTGTTTCAATCCTGATAGCCTATTTTGCCGACAAGCCCAAAAACAAAGCATAGTTGATGGACGACCTCTACATCAGAAAAGTTCTCGACGGACAGACCGAAGAATTCAGGTACTTTATCAAACAGTATAAAGACCTGGCTTTTTCGGTTGCCTTTTCTTTGGTAAAAAATGAATTTACCGCTGCAGAGGTTGTTCAGGAATCGTTTGTAAAAGCATTCGAAAACCTGAAATCGTTTAAAGGGCAATCGAAATTCAGCACGTGGTTGTGCCGGATTGTGATCAACGAATCGATTAAAACTGCCCGGAAGGAAAAGAGAACTATGTCTGAACCCGGTTTTGTTTCTGTAAAAGATTTTCAGGAAAATCCTGTGATTTTTGATGAGTTGAAGAAAACAGAACAGAAATATTACATCAACGAATGTTTAAACCGGCTACCGGCCAACGAATGCCTGGTTTTACGACTTTTTTACTTAGCCGAAAACAGTATAAAAGAAATCTGCGAAATGACAGGCTGGAGCGAGTCGAATGTGAAAGTACACCTGCACAGGGGCCGGAAAAACACGCAGGAAATGCTCGAAAAAATGTTGAATACCGAGGTCAAATCGCTTTATTAACCTGACATGGAAGAAAAAGATTTTAAAAAAATAATGGAGTTCTCGAAGCTCGAAATCCAGTTCCCCAACTTTGAAGAGGAAGTGATGGAGTCGATAAGGAAAAAGGAAGCCGAAGAAAAATCGTTCTGGAGGAATATCCGCTGGTCGTGGTTTATTTTTCTTTCAGGGCTGATTCTTGGGCTGGTTACCACCGATATTTTATCTGATTTCAGCAAAGAATATTTTGGTGAGAGTTCAAAACTGGTGCTTTTGTTTGTCGAAATTCTGATTGTGTTTGTTTTTGGCCTCCAGTTCGATAACCTCATCAGGCTCACTTTCAGGAA
>DYSZ01000321.1 GCA_020726265.1 Draconibacterium orientale | reverse complement strand
TCTGTATTGCTGCATGCCCGTATTCAGCCCGTGTTTTCAACTGGTTTGAGCCGCGCGATGCCGAAAAATATGTGGGTGTGACTTATAATATTGAAGCTAACGTTCCGCAGAAAAAAGGCACTATTTCAAAATGCCTTTTCAGTGCCGACAGGCTGCGCGACGGGAAACTGCCGACTTGTGTTTCTGCTTGTCCGAATGGTGTGTACTGGTTTGGCGACAGAAATGAAGATGCAGTTACCAACGGCACCACCAAGGAAACCGTAAGTTTCAGCGAACTGATAAAAACCAACGCCGCTTACACTTTAATGGAAGAACTTGGAACCAAACCAAGAGTGTATTACTTACCACCCAAAGACAGGGCTTTTCCGTACCAGGGAGAAATTGGAAATCAACACAAATCATAACCGCGTAAAAACTGAACGATGAATAAAATTGAATCGCCCGCCGAATCGCGGAAACTGCTCGATAAAATCATGGTCGATCTTACACGGTCGATTACGAAGAAAGATGAATTGACACGGTTCTGGTTCTTTATTCTCATCATGTTTATCATTGTGGGAGTTTGGGGCTGGATTATTCAGATAAAAACCGGTCTTGGTGTTACCGGCATGCGCGACTATGTTTCATGGGGAATGTATATCGCCAATTTTGTATTTTTTGTTGCTGTAAGCCTCATCGGATTTTTAATCAGTTCGTCGCTTACATTGTTAAAAATCAACTGGGCAAAACCCATTTCGCGGGTTGCCGAACAGGTTGCAATTGCAGCTGTGGCGCTGGCCGGTCTCATAATTATTATGGACATGGGGCGCCCCGACAGATTTCTGAATGTATTCCTTCACGGCAGATTTGCCTCCCCCATTATTTGGGATGTAACAGTTGTTACTACTTACCTCACCATTTCGGTACTACTTTTTTATATTCCGCTTATTCCCGATCTGGCACTGATGCGCGACCGAATGGAAGGCATCATTCCAAAATGGAAAATGAAAATTTATTCTATTCTTGCCCTTGGCTGGAAAGGAAATGCAGAACAGTATAAAGTAGTTTATCATTCGCTCAGGGTACTGATGATATTGATTATTCCGGTTGGTCTTTCCATTCATACAGTTACATCGTGGTTATTTGCCGCTACCTTGCGTTCGGGCTGGGACACAACTATTCTTGGGCCTTACTTTGTAGCTGGTGCGTTTGTTGCCGGAACCGCAGCTGTAATTATATTAATGTATGTTTACCGCGTGAGGTATGGACTGAAAGAATATTTTCAGGATTGCCATTTCGATTATATGGGAAAACTGCTTGTGTTTGTGTGTCTGGTTTACCTATATTTCAACATTAACGAATACCTGGTTCCGGGTTATAAAATGAAACTGGGTGAAGGAATTCACCTTCGCGAGCTTTTTGTTGGCAATTATTCGGCCATGTTCTGGCTTGTACAGGTTACCGGACTGGTAC
>DYSZ01000151.1 GCA_020726265.1 Draconibacterium orientale | reverse complement strand
CGACCTATTATAACTCATTTGTTTTCAACAACGTTTTTTTTACGCTGAACCGATGATTTTTTATCGAAGCTGAAATAAATGTGATTTTCTGTTGCTAATCTTCGTCGTCATCATCCATTTCATTCCACTCTTCAGCGTCATCAAAATCTGAAACCTGACCGCTGTGCAACATCTCGGTAATTTCTGTTCGCGAAAGCAATTTAACATTGGTTAAAATCATATCATCGTTCAGAAAATCACCATATTGATTACACTCTTCGATAATATTTCTGAAAACATTTTTCAAATCGGTTTGTAAAGGCAGCATTACCAAGGCAGTGGAGAAACCTTCTGTAAAATCAATGGTTTCAAATTCCCCATCGTTCGACTTTAACTCGGTAAGCAATTCATCTTTCAATAATTTTTGTTGTGTACGATTAAGCATTCCATCGGGCTTTCTATTGATAAAAACCACATAATACCTCAATTTCTGCCCTTTACCCCCCAGCCCGGTTGAAATAAAAACCTGCTGCTCGTCGAGCAGTGAGCTTTGCAACAACATCCGGCTTTCCTGCATCGCAAGAACTGCCCATTGGTAAATTTCACCCGAACTTTCTTTTACAAACCGCTCGATGGTACGAAACGCCTTCACGTCGTCAATCGCAGCAATTGTAATCAGTATTTCTCGCTTCCTGTCAAAACTTACTTTTTCAAGAAATAACTCATCCCGATGTTCAAAACAATCAGATGCCCGACCTGCTGTTCTGAGTTTCCGGGCAAAGTCAAAGTATTTCATCTGCACTTCAATATCAATCTGTTCTTCCAGAATACTGAAATTCTCAGGAAGGCCATCCAATACTTTCTGAATGTTTTTATAAAATTTCTTTTCTTTCATGAGCTGTTTACTGCGAACAAAAATAACGACTTGCTCCGTATTGCAAACCCGTTTTGGGTTTAATTTAAATTAAAGGTGCCACAATTAACCTGAAATTTTGCTATTTACAATGAACCACAACGGTATTTGGTATCTAAAATTATTTTGATAATCCGAATTGTTGTTTTTTAATTGCATGTCGAGATAATCATTACCAAAGAACCGAATTATTCTATATTTGCGGAGCTTATTTTGAATGATTTTAAATATAGATATGCGGGGAGATTGGTGCAGTGAAATTAAGTGAGGTTAAAAACAGCGAAACAGTAGTAATTACCAAAGTGCTCGGACATGGTTCGTTTCGGAAACGAATTTCCGAAATGGGATTCATCAAGGGGAAAGAGGTGAAGGTGCTGAAAAATTCACCGTTTAATGGTCCATTCGAATTCAAAATAATTAATTATAATATTTCGCTTCGTAAATCAGAAGCCGACCTGATTGAAGTTATTCCGATTGACGAATTTGTGCAAAATAATGATAGTTCATATCAGGGAGTTATCGACCGTAACATCGATCTCATCAACCATTCTGAAAGAACAAAAACCATCAACATTGCACTTGTCGGAAATCCGAACAGCGGAAAAACCACACTTTTTAATTTCATTTCAGGCTCAAGGGAAAAAGTCGGAAACTATTCTGGGGTTACGGTTGAGATAAAAAAGGCAGTTTTTACTGCAAAAGGATATACGTTCAACTTTTTTGATTTGCCGGGAACATACAGTTTAACCGCCTACTCAAAAGAAGAAATATTCGTGCGCGAATTTATATATGAGCAAACTCCCGATATTGTAATCAACGTACTCGACGCTACCAACCTGGAAAGAAACCTGTTTCTCACAACCCAGTTAATCGATATGGACCTGCGCATTGTTGCAGCACTGAATATGTTTGATGAACTGGAAAAGAAAAAGCTGGTACTTAAACAGAATGAACTCTCGAAATTGCTTGGAATACCGTTTGTACCAACCACCAGCTCAAAAGGCATTGGCATGGTTAACCTCATCGACAAAATTATCGAGGTTTTTGAAGGTAAAGACAAAGTTTCGAGACACATACACATTAATTACGGTAAGGAGCTCGAAGAGTCAATTCAGGTAGTACGACAAAAAATTAAGGAATACAAACCCATTACCGACAAAATATCGTCCCGCTTTCTGGCGATTAAACTACTCGAAAGAGACGAGCAGGTTACCGAACTACTGTCTGATTATCAGAATTTTGACGAGATAAAAAAAATCACAAAAAAAGAGATTCATAAAATTGAAACGCTGGAAAACGACGACAGCGAAACAATTATCACCAATGCAAAATATAGTTTTATTACTGGTGCGTTAAAAGAAACGTTTAAAGATCAGACTCATAGCCAACGAACGAGGTCGGAAAAAATCGACGATATTTTAACCAACAAATTCCTTGGGTTTCCAATCTTCACGGCCATCCTTTTCCTGATATTTTATGCCACTTTTAAGTTAGGCGCATACCCGATGAGCTGGATTGACTCAGGTGTTGTTGAATTTGGGAACCTGATTTCGTCGATTATGCCCAACGGGATGCTGAGAGATTTGATAGTTGGCGGAATCATTAGCGGTGCCGGCAGTGTATTGGTTTTTCTCCCTAACATCCTGATATTGTTTTTGTTTATTTCGTTGCTCGAAGGAACGGGCTACATGGCGCGGGCTGCATTTATTATGGACAATATTATGCACAGGTTTGGGTTGCATGGCCGCTCGTTTATCCCAATGATTATGGGTTTTGGCTGCAATGTGCCTGCAATACTTGCCACCCGGTCGATGCGCAACCGCGGCGACAGGATTCTGACCATGCTTATTATTCCGTTCATGTCGTGCAGTGCACGGCTGCCCGTTTACATACTTATAATCTCGGCTTTTTTTGAAAAATACCAGGCTTTGATTCTGGTTGGTATTTATGCTGTGGGGATTATTTTTGCCTTTATAACAGCACAAATTCTGAACAAAACTGTTTTCAGAAACAAGGAAACTCCTTTTGTTATGGAACTACCTGCATACAGGCTTCCCACATTGCGTAATATACTGTACCACATGTGGGATAACGCCCGTCATTACCTGAAAAAGATAGCGACAATAATTCTTACCGGAGTTATCATCATTTGGGTTCTGGAATATTTCCCCCGTGAAACCGAAAATACCCAATCCATTCGGCAGAAAATAAACAAAGCAGAACAAAATTTAAATCTGAGTTTAACCGAAAAAGAAGCTGCAATTCAGCAACTTAATTTCAAAATGGAATCTGACAGGCTTACACATTCTTATTTAGGCCGGTTTGGCAGAATCATCGAACCTGTAATGAAACCACTTGGTTTTGACTGGAAAATGAGTATTGCGCTACTCGCTGGGCTTCCAGCCAAAGAAATCATTATCAGCACAATGGGTGTAATTTACCAAACCGATAGCAGTGATTCAACTGCCGGACTACAGCAAAAACTCCAAAACGAGATATTTGAATCGGGCGAAGTAGTTTTTACCACAACAACTGCCCTCTCGTTTCTTATTTTTATCCTCATTTATTTTCCCTGTATTGGTGTGGTAAGTGCGATAAAAAATGAATCGGGTTCATGGAAGTGGGCTGCTTTTGCTGTTTTGTACACCACTTCGCTGGCCTGGATTGCCGCATTTTTAGTTCAAATTATTGGAAATTTGCTATGATACAGGAGATAATCACATTTTTAATTGTTGGAGCTGCTGTAGTTTACGCTCTTTCAGGAATAATCAAAAAGCCATTCCGAAAGAAGAAACGTGGATTGAAAGCCGGGTTAAAAAATGAATCTTTCACGATGCATCACAATTGCGCAGGTTGTTCGGCCGATTGCATGTTACGCAATTCGGTAAAACCGTTGAAAGGTGCAAGCACCGATTTGTGCAAACAAATAGAAATAAAACTATAGATTTTTCAGGTTGCGAATGGTTTCTGCCGGATTGACAGAGCTAAAAACAAAGCTGCCAGCCACAAGCACATCAGCACCATTATCGAAAAGGTTTTTACCTGTTTCGTAATTCACGCCGCCATCAACTTCGATTAAACATTCCAACTTGTTTCTATCGATAAGTTCGCGCAATTGGGCTACTTTTTTGTAAGTATTTTCGATAAATGACTGCCCGCCAAAACCTGGATTAACCGACATCAGCAAAACCATATCAACTTCAGTAATGATATTTTCGAGTACCGAGACTGGAGTGTGTGGATTGAGGCAAACGCTGGCTTTCGCACCCAGCTTTTTTATGTATTGAACCGTACGATGCAAATGTGCACATGCTTCATAATGCACTGTAACAATCGATGCACCGGCATTCACAAACGAAGGAATCAACGCATCTGGATTAACAATCATCAGGTGTACATCGAGTGGTTTCCGGGCAATTTTGTTTACATGCTCAATCACTGGTAAGCCAAACGAAATGTTAGGGACAAAAACTCCGTCCATTACATCAAAATGAATATACCCTGCTTCACTATTATTAATCATTTCAATATCGCGGCCAAGATGATTAAAATCGGCAGCCAGAATCGATGGTGCAATTATTCGTTTCATCGTTTTATTTTATCGTCCGAGGTAGGCTTTTAGTAACCGGTTCCGGTATTGGTTTTTTAACTTTTTAATTGCCTTTTCTTTAATTTGCCTCACTCTTTCACGTGTAAGTCCAAGTTCATCGCCAATTTCTTCCAAAGTGAACGGCTGAAAACCATTCAATCCGAAATAGTAACGTAAAATATCGGCTTCACGCTCGTTAAGTGTTGAAAGCGAACGTTCTATTTCCTTTCTGAGCGAATGGTTCATCAGTTCCTCTTCCGGGTCAGGAGAATCATCGCTGAGCATCACATCGTACAGATTGCCGGCCTCTTCATCACGAAGCGGTGCATCCATCGAGATGTGAATTCCCGATAAATTCATTGAATCCTCCACAAATTCAGGTTTGCTTTCAAGCAGATTGGCCACCTCGTCGATGGTGGGCTCTCGCTGAAACTCCTGTTCGAGCTTGTTAAACGCCTTGTTAATTTTGTTGATTGAACCGATTTTGTTTAACGGAAGTCTCACAATACGAGCCTGTTCAGCCAATGCCTGCAAAATCGATTGACGAATCCACCAAACAGCATACGAAATAAACTTAAAACCACGGGTCTCATCAAAACGTTCAGCGGCTTTTATCAATCCAAGGTTTCCTTCATTAATTAAATCGGGCAGGCTTAACCCCTGGTTCTGATATTGTTTCGAAACCGAAACAACAAACCGAAGATTTGCTTTAATCAGCGTTTCTAGTGCGGCACGGTCACCTGCTTTGATGCGTTTGGCTAATTCAACTTCTTTTTCTGCCGACAACAGTTCAACCTTTCCTATCTCATGCAGGTATTTATCGAGCGACAAAGAGTCCCGATTCGTTACTTGTTTCGATATTTTTAGTTGTCTCATAAGTTGATTTTGTTAACAATATTCTGAAAAACAGAGTTTTAAAATTATTAATTTGTTGCTTTAAAATAATACCTGAACACTTTATTATTTTATACACATATCAACCCTCATTTAACAGAAAGGTTTTAAAGAAACTGTATTCTTTACCAAGCTCACAGCTTTTTTTCTTTCTTGTCATAAAATGAGCAAGCGCTTCAGGTAATGGAATTTCACCGGTTCCAAGCAGTTTCTCCATGGTTTCGGTAAATTTTGCAGGGTGTGCCGTTTCAAGAAAAACACCCACCTGATTATCTTTCAGCGATTCTTCCAGCGCCTGAAATCCGCAGGCACCGTGTGGGTCGCATAAATAATTGTGTTTTGAATAAACCGATTGCACAATTGCTCCGATTTGTTCATCGGAATACCAGCAACCACTTATCAAATCTGAAATAATTTTATGATTATGGCCATACAAATCAAGAATCCGGGCAAAATTACTCGGAGTGCCAACATCCATGGCATTTGCCAAAGTTTCAACCGAGGAACGAGGCTGATAATCACTTGTTTTTAAATAGTCGTAAACAACATGGTTGGCGTTGTTTGCTGCAATAAACTTAGCAACAGGCAAACCCATTTCACGGGCAAATAAACCCGCAGTCAGATTGCCAAAATTCCCGCTCGGAACCGAGAAAACAAGTTCTTTTCCATCCAGCTTTCCCATTTGCTTTAACCGGGCAAATGCGTTGAAATAATAAAACGACTGGGGTAGAAAACGCGCGACATTGATTGAATTGGCTGACGTAAGCACCAGCTTTTCATTCAGTTCTTTATCAAGAAATGCAGTTTTCACCAGATGCTGACAATCGTCGAAAGTTCCGTCGATTTCGAGTGCCGTAATATTCTGTCCTAAAGTTGTAAACTGCGACTCCTGAATTTTACTCACCTTTCCCTTTGGGTAAAGTACATACACGTGAATTCCTTCAACACCCAAAAACCCGTTTGCCACAGCACTTCCGGTATCGCCCGAGGTTGCCACAAGTACATTTACTTTTTTATTCCGGTCCGCCAGAAAATAATTGAGCAACCGGGCCATAAACCGGGCGCCGACATCTTTAAAAGCCAGCGTTGGTCCGTGAAAAAGTTCGAGTGAATAAATATTCTCAGTAATCTGAACCACAGGACAATCAAACGAAAGTGTATCGTATATAATTTCCCTGAGTTTTGATTCAGGAATATCTTCGCCAAAGAATTTCAGGGCAACTTCAAACGCAATTTCCTGAAAAGTGAGATTTTGAATTGTTTCAAAAAAAGCCGGGCTGAATTTATGAATTATTTCAGGCATGAAAAGCCCGTTATCGGCGGCTAAACCTTTAATAACTGCATCCCTCAGTGAAACTTCGGGAGTTTGACGATTTGTACTATAATATTTCATTCGCAGGTTCAGATAAACACTTTTCAGTTAAGCTCCTTTTTGATTTCCATCAAAAGGTCAGCAATATTACAAAAGATTTGGAGTGAGTCAACCAAATGACCTGACTTAAATCACATTTTCCCGTACTTTCGCTATAACTTTTGAAGAAACAATCTTATAAACTCATCGCCTTTTAGGATTCCGCAATCACCATTTGCAACGGAAAATTCATCATAAACTTCAACAGCATCAGGCTGAATACCAGGATAATATATTGTAAACGGCACTGCATCGCGGGTGTGAGTTTTTAGCGCGCACGGTGTTGCGTGGTCGGGTAAGATGGCAATTGCCACAGGTTCGTTAAATTTTTGTGTTTCTTCAATTATATATTTCACCACTCTTTTATCCAGAAATTCAATGGTTTTAGTTTTCAATTCAACATCGCCTTCGTGACCGGCTTCATCACTTGCCTCGATGTGCAGATAAAACAAATCGCAAGTTTTCAGCGCTTCAACAGCAGCCTGAGCTTTGCCTTCGTAATTTGTATCGTACAAACCAGTTGCACCTTCAACCTTTATTACTTCCATTCCGGCATAAACACCAATTCCCTGAATTAAATCAACAGCAGAAATAACAGCAGATTTTTCGACACCAAACATTTCTTTCAATGTTGGCATGGCCGGTTTATAACCTGGCGACCAGGGCCAGATGCTGTTGGCAGGTTCTTTCCCGTTTTTTTTCCGGTTCAGGTTTACCGGATGACTCTCGAGCAATTGCTGCGATTCAAGAATCAGCCGGGTAATTAAATTGGTTGTAGATTCCGCTTCGCTGGTTTTTGATTTTGGCAATACCTTTTGAAATGGAGTACCCGGAACATCGTGTGGCGGTGTGCAATCTATAAATTTGATTCCGTTTTTTATTACAAGCAGGTGCCGGTACGAAACTCCAGGGTAAAACCGCACTGTATCGTTACCAAGCTTTTCATTCAGAAATTGAATCAGTTCAGCCGCTTCTTCATTTGAAATATGCCCCGCGGAATGGTTTTTTATTTTTTCGTTTTCAATGGTAAGCAAATTACAGCGTAACGCCAGGTCGCCGGGTTGCAGCGTAACACCCATGCTGGCAGCTTCGAGCACTCCCCTGCCCTCAAAAACCTTTTCAACATCGTAACCCAAAACAGCCATATTCGCAATTTCGCTTCCAGGGTGCATGGTTGGCGGTACTGTGTAAAATAAACCTGAACGGCCATTTTTTGCAAGCCAGTCGATGTGGGGTTTATATGCCAGTTGAAGTGGCGTTTTTCCACCATGATTAGCAATGGGCTCGTCTGACATTCCATCACTGAGTATGATAATAAACTTCATAATTCAACCTGATATTAAATATTTGAAACTTTAATTAAATCGGCAAAAACACCTGCTGCCGTTACTGAAGCGCCCGCGCCATACCCTTTGATGAGCATCGGAAACTGCTGGTATCTTTCGGTGGTGTACATTACAAGGTTGTTGCTTCCTTCGAGGTCATAAAACGGGTGGCGTGAATCCACTTCCTGCAAACCGGCTTCGGCAATCCCGTTCTCGAAACGTGCCACAAAACGCCACTTTTTGTTTTCCGATTCCAGCTTTTTTCGTTTTATCTCAAATTCAGCATCAAGAGAAGAAATGTTATTCCAGAAATCGACAAGCGTTCCCTCAAACATTTCGTTGGTAATAAAACGTTTAATTTTTATTTCGTCCATCTCAATTTTATAACCCGATTCG
>DYSZ01000320.1 GCA_020726265.1 Draconibacterium orientale | reverse complement strand
TCTGACCGCGCTCGACGGCTACAAGGCTGCCAGTAAAATTTTCCCAAACGAACAGTTTCCAAAAGACAGGATTGCCGAAATCAATGATTTACTTGGACTGTTGATGGTTGCGGCCGAACTCGATAAAGCATTAACCGAACGTTTTGCCACTCTCATTAATGAAGCCGATTTGTTGTTTGGGCAGAAAAATTATCCCGATGCACGAAATGCGTACAATCGCGCACTTTCGATAAAACCCACCGATGCTTACGCCAACCAGCAGTTGCAAAAGATTAACGATATCACGAAAAAGCAATTGACCGATGAACAATACAACGGTTTAATAGCGCAGGCCGACTTATCATTTAAAGAGTTGTTGTACAACGAAGCCGCAGTAAAATACAAGGAGGCGATTCAGGTAAAACCCAACGAAAGTTATCCGAAAACAAAACTACAGGAGATTGAAGGACTGCTGGCGAACGCTGCTTCGGATGCAAAAAAACAGGAAAGCTACAAACAGGCGATGGAACAGGGAGAAATTATGTTTCAGAAACAATTTTACGATAAGTCGCTGGCGTCTTTTGAAAATGCACTCAGTCTGAAACCCGGTGATGAAGCGGCTTCAAAACGAATTGAGGATGTAAAAACGGTGATGAATAACATTGCCAGTAAAATTAATTACGACCAGTTTGTAAAATCGGGCGACAAAAA
Source organism: Draconibacterium orientale (assembly GCA_020726265.1). Classification (GTDB taxonomy): domain Bacteria; phylum Bacteroidota; class Bacteroidia; order Bacteroidales; family Prolixibacteraceae; genus Draconibacterium; species Draconibacterium orientale_A. The sequence goes on along the minus strand of DYSZ01000320.1, from coordinate 779 downwards.
TTACAAGAAACAGGCATGGAAAGAATCGATGGCTGACTATACAAAAGCGGCTGAGTTATTTCCGAATGATAATTATGCCAACAAACAAATTGCCGATATCAACGGCAAGCTTTCGGCCGAAAGCAATTTTGCCGGACTCATTGTCAGCGCCGATAAAGAGTTTATTGCCCAAAAGTATGAAGAGTCAAAATCGCTTTACAAACAGGCACTGTCAATCACAGCAGAAGACAAATATGCAACTGCACGAATTGCCGAAATTGATGGGATTTTGGCAGGCCTGGGCATCGATGAAAAATACAATTCGGTGGTTGCTGAAGCCGACCGTTTGTTAGCTGATAAAAACTATGAAAATGCCCGTGGAAAATACAACGAAGCATCGGTGGTAAAACCAAAAGAAAATTATCCGAAAACAAAGATTGCTGAAATTAACGGCCTTTTGCAGCAACTTGCTAAAACCGAACAGGATTACAAAAATGCTGTTGCAAAAGCCGATGGATTGTTTCAGCAAAAACAATACGAACAGGCGATTACAGCTTTTAACGAAGCCATTCGGATAAAACCGGAGGAAAAATATCCCCCGGAAATGATTGCAAAAGCCAACGGATTAATTGAAGAACAGCAACTGCTGTCAGCAAAAAATGAAGCCGAACGCATCCGTTTGGAAAAGGAAAAAGAAGAGGAAGAGGCAGCACGTTTAGCCGCCATTCAGGCTGAAAAAGATAAAAACTACAGCGAAGCGATTGCCAAAGCCGACAATCTTTTCAACGAAAAGAGTTACG
>DYSZ01000319.1 GCA_020726265.1 Draconibacterium orientale | reverse complement strand
CACGCAGGATGCCGGTTAAGATGCCTTTTTGCAGATACTCGTTGCCTTTCAGGGTGTTGCCAAGAAGTCGCCGCAAAAAATTCACTGCTTTATCATAAAAGCCGTTGAGATATGCCTCATGGATGGGCGTGTCGTATTCGTCAATAATGATGACTACTTTTTGTTTGTGATACCTGTGCAGGCATTTGCTTAAAAAAAGTATTGATGAGGCCTGGAGTGCTCTGTTTTGATCCTCATTACAAATTCGCTGAAACCGTTCCAATTCCACCGGTTTAAAAATCCCTTTTTCGAAAATTTTTTCATGTTCTTTAAAAACCTCCGCAACTATGCTAACAAGCTCCGAGTAAACAGTATCAAAATCATCGCCTTTGCACGATTTAAGACTAAAAAAAATAACAGGATACTGCCCCTGGTGCTGCTCAAAAACCGGACTTTGGGTAATAGCCAGGCCATCAAAAAGCCTGCGGTTTTCTTCTGTGTTTTTATTGGTTAAAAAGTAGTAAAGCATGCTCATGTTGAGCGTTTTCCCGAAACGACGCGGGCGGGGGAAAAGCAAAACCCGCGAAGCATCATCGATTACTTCCTCGATAAACAAACTCTTGTCAACAAAGTAATTATTACCCTGCCTGAGCAATTTGAAATCATCTTCACCAATAGCAAGTTTTTTCATGGCTAAAACATTTGTTGCAAAAATAGGGAAATTTTAATTTTATTGTCTGTCGGAAAATCTGGTTGTTTGACGATATCGATGGTGGAAGGAATACTCTCATCAGGGGGTGGATATTTTAGATAAACATTTCACTATTTCGCTGTTTTTGCCCACACCCTTTTCCCGTCAAAGGTTACCGCTATTTTCATAATGTTGGTGCAGCCCTGTTGGCGAAGGGCGGTTTCGTACTGGCGGTCTTCGATTTGCTGGAGGGCGGCTTCGAGGGTTTGGTCTTTGGTTTCGTTGTTAAAGGTGTCGATGGATTTGAGTTCCATGATGATGGCCTGTTTGCTTTTGTCTTTGGGAATCACGCTCACATCAAACCGGCCATAACCCGATTCTTTTTCTGAATAAACCTCGTAACGGTCTTTCAAACCGATGAGCATTCCTAACAAAAACGCCTGAAACACCCGCTCTACTTCTTTGGTTTTGCGACCAACGTTGAAATAGGAAAGGGTTTCCAACACGAATTTCGAGAGAATCCTCTCAAAGGTTTTGATGTCGTTGGCAATGAGGGCGTTGAGCATGTCGTCCAATTCTTTGCTGCCGATGCTTTCGTTAAACCAGGTTTCGATAACGGTGTAATAAATTTTACTCAGTTCGATGTTCGGAATTTCAATCTGGTAAATTCTATCCGAACCCACAAAATCGTGGTAACGGGCTTTCAGATAACCAGTTTGCACCAGAAAAGACAAAATATGTTCCCTGCTGTTTTTCAGAAAATTGAAGGCAATGTTTTCATCAATTGCTGAATAAACCGG
>DYSZ01000318.1 GCA_020726265.1 Draconibacterium orientale | reverse complement strand
TTGTATTTATTATAAAAATATACCGGTTCAAATTCTGCTATTTGTGTGCGAATTAAGTAAACCATAATTTTTGGCCTTTTTTGATAGCTTGAAAAGGGCCACGTATTAAGTAAACTGGCTTCTTTGACGGCTGATTTAACGAGCCGGCGTTCGCTTCGCGGTCTACACGTGATATTTAGTTTTGGCCGGCCTTTTCTGCGGTTTAATATAGCTTCCGGCGCTTTAGTGCCCTAATGCGGCACCGCTGAGTACACCGCCGCTCGCTTCGCGGCTTTTTTGACGGCTTGGAAAGCGCCATATATTATGGCTTATGCGCTTTTTTACGCCATACTTTACGGAAAAAAATGACCTGGCGGGCGTTTGGCTTTACCCATGCTTGGGGCTTTATCGGCTTGAAAAGCGCCACAAATTGAGTAAACCATCGTTAGAAACTTCCTATGACGGCTGGTTTAATGAACCGTCGTTCGCTTCGCGGCTTTTTTGACAAACCGGCGTTCGCTTCGTTGCCTACACACGATTATTTATTTTGGCCGGCCTTTTCTGCGGTTTAATATAGCTTCCGACGATTTAGTGTCCTAATGCGGCACCACTAAGTGAACCGCCGTTCGTTTCGCGGCTTTTTTGACGGTTTGGGCACAAAATTATGATTCATTTAAAGCGCGCGACTTTATGTCTTATCGGACAAAAAAATTTATTGACGCGGGCTCGACTTTACTAATGGTTGTCGGCTTGCCAGATCGGCCATGCGCAGACGCGATGTGTTCGGTCGACCATGTGCCTGTGTGCTGCTTATCTATGATATACTGCCAATTCAAACTTTGCACTTTTCCGACCGATCGGTCTTCGTGCATTGTTTGGAAAATACGGTTTAAAAAAATCGTGACAAGACAGTAGTTGCATGTATGGTGAGTTCAAATTATTTATCTTTTCACCCTTTATTCCTAGTGAAAAAAAAATCTTGGCTAAGTTTTATATGCAACTAATATATGTCAAGCCACGACTCTCACTGTGCGTGCATTCCTTGCCTGATTACAAATCGGCATGTGGACAATACCCCATCGCGGTGGGCGAAAATTCGGGAGCCAATTCAGGCCGTTGAAATTTGGAACGAAATAAACACTATCCCAACGGTAAATCCGGTTGCATCATCGGCGACAGGTACGACAGTTGACAATATTACTGTTTACGAAGAGAATTTGGTGCAGTCAATTGGGACGACAAAAGAACGATACACACCGGCGACGCATACCCTCGAACGTGTTATCCCTGCAAACCTCTATTCGGAAGACCCGTATGTTCCAGGTGTATACGCGCCTATACTCAAGGCGAACGGCGTTGCCCAAGATTACAATCCTACTGTGTGGATTGCCGACGGCTTGAACCACTGCGTCGAGTTTCTCTACGGCTGTCCAGCCGATATTAAAAATCAAACACTCTCCCTGCGCTGGTATCGTTACGATGGCTCTACTGGCGGC
>DYSZ01000317.1 GCA_020726265.1 Draconibacterium orientale | reverse complement strand
TTGAACTGCACAACGAACGACCTTTTGCCAAAACAGGAGGGGCACCGCAGGGTCCCGATGGGATTGCTTTTGATGAAAATGAAAACCTTTTTGTAACTGTATTCAACGAAGGCAAGCTTAATATTTATTCTCCTGATGGAAGACTGATTGACTGGATTAAAACCGAAGGAAGCAGGCCAACCAGTTGTGCATTCGACCCATCCGGGAAACTTGGATTGGTGGTTACTGAAGCAAAACGTGGCGAGGTTCTTTCTTTCCCCGAAATTAAGAATGGGCTTCCCATTTTTTACGGATAAAACTAAAAACTTCAGAAAATGATAAAAAACTTATTCAATTTAAAAGGGAAAACAGCGCTGGTCACCGGGGGGAGCCAGGGTATTGGTAAAGTTATTTCGCTTGCCCTCGCTGAATACGGAGCCGATATTGTCATTAATTACCGGTCGGGACAAGAATTAGCCCAAAAAACATATTTAGAGATAACCTCGATGGGCGTAAAATGCTCGCTCATTCAATGCGACCTTTCACTGCTTGATTCAGCCAAAACTATTTCCGGGTTTCTTCAGGAAAACAACCTGGAAATTGATATTTTGGTTCTGAATGCCTCTGTCCAGGTTCGGAAACCGTGGATCGAGGTTACTCCCGAAGAATATGAGCTACAACTGAACACGAATTTCCGGGCTTCGCTTTTTCTTGTACAGGAACTTTACCCTTCGATGCAAAAGAAAAACTGGGGGAGAATACTAACTGTTGGCAGTGTGCAGCAGATTAGGCCACATCAGCAAATGATTGTTTATTCGGCCTCGAAGATGGCACAGGTTAGTATGGTGAAGAGTCTTGCCCCTCAATTCGCTCCTTTTGGTGTAACCATTAACAACATTGCCCCTGGCGCTATTTTAACCGGACGAAACGAGGAAGTACTGGCAGATGCAAAGTACAAAGCAATAGTTGAATCCAAAATTCCTGTTGGATATGTGGGAGAAGCTGAAGACTGCGCTTCACTTTCATTGGTGTTGTGCTCCGATGCAGGACGCTACATTACTGGTCAGGATATGTTTGTTGATGGTGGAATGAGCTTGAATGTGTAAATCTATAGTAAATCACAAATAAAAAAAATTATGAGTATAGAACAATACAAGAAAGAGGTGGGAATGATGAATCTCGAAAAACTAATTGAGTGGCGTGAAGGAATTTCTTCTGCAAAATTTCCAATTCCTGATAAAGAGTTGCTCAGTCGTTTCGAACAGCTCTATACCGGAGCAATTAATGATGTTTTACGCGAGTTCTGCCTGCTTGAGCAAGCTTTTCCAGGACGAATTAAACCGTTGCGGGAGTATCGTTCGGTGGCAGGATTTGCGTTTACTGTAAAAAGCGCTCCAAACGTAAAAGTTCAGGGTGAAATGGAGTTCCGTACCCAAATGTTGGATGATATGCAGGAAGATGCATTTATTGTGTGGGATACTAGTCGCGATGAAAAAGCTACACTCTGGGGTGGTGTAATGACGGCAACAGCGAAGC